>CAYUKF010000042.1:8052-10658 GCA_964445215.1 uncultured Thiotrichales bacterium | reverse complement strand
ATAGAGCACTAGCGTCTCGCCACCATCCACTTTAACGGGTTTTGTGGCTTACCTTTGTGCCGCACCTCAAAATACAGGGCACTTTCACCACCACCGCCGCTATTGCCAACACTAGCAATCACATCCCCCGTGCTGACCCAATCACCCACCTCTTGATAGAGACTCTGATTGCGGCCATAGAGTGTCATATAGCCCTCACCATGGTCGATAATAATAAGCAGACCAAAACCACGCAGCCAGTCGGCAAACGCAACGCGGCCGGACGCTATCGCTTGCACTTGTGCGCCCGCATCAGTAGCAATCTCAACACCCTGCCATTTCTGCTTACCAATACCGCGAGCACTGCCAAAACGTGTGACTAACCGACCATTAACCGGCCAGCCTAATTTACCTTTACCTTTGGCAAAAGGCTCACTGCCGTCAATTTCCGGCGGGATGTCGCTAAGGCTACGCTCAATCTCGCCCAATAGACGTTGCAGCGCTTTCTCATCTTCACCAAGACTTACCAGCTCGATTTCTTTGCTGTCAATTTCTTGGGTCAGCGCCACAGCCAATTGCTTGCGCTGTGCCCGCTCTTTATCTAAGGCTTGCTGAGATTGTTCCTGCTCTCTAACCGTCTGCGCCAAGTCATCCTTGCGCTGATCTAAACGCCGTTCAATCGTCGCCAAAACCTGTAAGCGCTGATCAAGTTGTTCAATACGCTCACTGCGCGCACGATTAAGATAATCATAATAGGCTAACGTTCGACCAATCTCCGCCGGCTTACGGTCTGCCAATAATAACTTAAGATGCCCTTGACGGCTCATGACATAACTGGCTAATAGCTGATCAGCCAATGCAGCCTTATCTAAGCGTAATGTTTGTTGATGGTGATGACGGTCACGACCCAACGTGACCAGCTCTGCCTTAAGTTCATGTTGGCGCTGTTGAGTCTGACGCAGACCAATGTTGAGTTGGCCCATACTCCGCTCACTGTCTGCCAATCGCTTAAGCAACGTGCCATGCTCACTACGATCTGATTCGAGCGATTTGCGCAAGCTGGTGATTTTCTCACGCAAGTCTGCTAACTGCTGCGTCTTGTCAGCCACTGCTGGCGATACATATAATGCGCCAAACACGCAACAAATCTGCAATAAAAGAGCGCGTAAGCTATAACACATTGTCGATATTGTCAGATTCAGCTTTGCTGTCACCTGAGGCTATTGATGTAGGGTCACCAAGCTGGCACCCGTCATCTCTGCCGGCTTTTCGATATCCATTAGATGTAGCATGGTCGGTATGACATCACACAGCGCGCCACCATCGGCGATATCAGCGCTGCGTCCAACATAAATTAATGGTACCAGGTTGCTGGTATGCGCGGTATGCGGTTGACCTGTTTGCGGATCAAACATCTGCTCAGCATTGCCGTGGTCGGCGGTAACCAGCCACTCACCGCCGGCCTTTTTAATGGCCACCTCAACACGAGCCAAGCAACTATCAAGCGCTTCAATCGCTGCAATGGCGGCATCAAGTTTGCCGGTGTGGCCGACCATATCGGGGTTGGCATAGTTACAAATAATAACGTCATAATCCCCTGATTCGATGGCCTCAACCAAACGATCAGTCAACTCACCAGCGCTCATCTCAGGCTGCATATCGTAAGTTTTCACCTTCGGTGATTGAATCAACACACGGTCTTCGCCCGGGTATGCCGCCTCGGCGCCACCATTAAAAAAGAAGGTAACGTGGGCATATTTTTCTGTTTCAGCAATACGCAGCTGTCTTAGGCCCAGTTTGGACAGGTATTCGCCAAAAACGTTTTTATAGCGCTCAGGCGGAAAGGCGACAGGCACATAGTAAAAATCTTTGTTGTACTCGGCAAGACTACAAAATAGTCCTAGTTTGGGTATTGCCTTGCGAGGAAAGCCATCGAAATCTTCAGCAATAAAGGCGCGTGTTAGTTGCCTGGCACGATCAGAACGAAAATTCATGAACACGACAACGTCATCATCTTTGATGAAATCTGGTTCAACACCGTCTTTTGCAATCGCCGTTGGCTGAACAAATTCATCGGTTTCATCACGCTCATAGGCCATTGTCAGCGCGGTTAACGCATCAGCAGCGCGAAATACAGACTTACCTTGGGTGAGTAAATCATAGGCAGCCTGAACACGCTCCCAGCGATAATCACGGTCCATGGCGTAAAAACGCCCGATTAAGGTTGCAATACGGCCACCACCTACTGCGGCCATACCAGTTTCCATCGCTTTGATGGAACCAGCGGCGCTTTTTGGCGCAGTATCTCGACCGTCAAGAAAGCCGTGGACAAACACGTTTTTAGCACCACGCTCTACCGCCAGTTTAACCATCGCCAGAATGTGTGACTCATGGCTATGCACGCCCCCTGGCGACATCAGACCAAAGATATGCACTGCACTGTTATTGCTAATGGCCGTATCAACGGCATCGGTTAACGTCTGATTGCTAAAAAACAGACCGCTCTCAATGGCACGTTCGATGCGCGTAAATTCCTGATAGACGACACGACCCGCACCCAAATTAAGATGGCCAACCTCGGAATTGCCCATCTGTCCGGCAGGCAGACCGACACTTGGGCCTGACGC
>CAYUKF010000042.1:6642-7952 GCA_964445215.1 uncultured Thiotrichales bacterium | reverse complement strand
CCCATTGTAATAAAGGCCTGTAATTAAGGCTTGCTGGTAACCCTGGCGCAATATCAGTATGATGCCGAGCGCACAGGCATCGCGATTATACCGTAACAAATTAGCGGTTTAGCGGCTAGCCTGATATTTTCATACAAATTGTTTAGGAGCCCCTGATTTATTCTGGACGAAGTAGATTGTGACTGAAATATTCGGATTCAAGGCGCGAATCGCAGTCAATAGTGGTGCTATTGACAAGATTCGCGCCCCGCAGGAAGTGCCCCCGTGTCAAGCACGGGGCAGGCTCTTGGGGTATAACGCAGAAGCTGGGTATTTCAGGTGCAAGATACGAGTTCATGAATAGATCAGGGGTTCCTGAGGATCAATTAGCGAGCATGGGACAGTTCTTCGAGTTTATCATTAACCACTGGATGTTGAGTTCGCTCTTCGTCGTTATTCTTATCGCATTGGCGATGGATAGCCTGCGCGGCAAACTGCTCGGCTTTGGTGAAATCAAGCCCGATGAGGCTGTGCGTTTGATGAACCACGAGGATGCAATCGTGCTCGATATACGCGAAGATAACGAATACGCTGACGGGCATATTATCAACTCGATTCATATTCCCTTACCCTTACTCGAAAGCCGTACTACGGAACTGCAAGAATATAAAGATCGGCCGCTATTGGTTTATTGCCGTACGGGTAATCGCTCGGCACAGGCGGCGTCAGCCTTAATGAAACAGGGCTTTAACGGCGTTAAAAAATTAAGTGGTGGTATGATCGCCTGGCAGAACGCGAACCTGCCTGTCAGTAAATCATAGCGACTTTGTACTCTATCTAGGGATTCCTATGTCGAATAACGAAAAAAAATCTACCACTGATGGTGACAGCCAACAGCGCTTCCACATTCAAAAAATTTACGTCAAAGACTTGTCTTTTGAGACACCTAACTCGCCGCAGATTTTTTCAGAGAAATGGCAGCCGGAAGTGAATCTCGAAATTCGCAACACCGCCAAAGTACTCGCTGATGATGTCCACGAAGTTATTTTGTCATTAACGGCAACGGTTAAGATAAAAGATACTGTCGCCTACCTTATCGAAGTGCAGCAAGCTGGCATCTTTAATATCAGTGGCTTTGAGAAAAAAAATCTGGCAGCCATGGTCGGTAGCTATTGCCCGAATATTCTTTTCCCCTATGCGCGTGAAAGCGTATCGGACATTGTTTCTAAAGGTGGTTTCCCGCAACTGGTGTTAGCACCTGTTAATTTTGACAGCCTTTACAGTCAGCATTTGCAAAGCATGCAAAACAGCGACATGGGGCAACCAGAGAC
>CAYUKF010000042.1:0-6542 GCA_964445215.1 uncultured Thiotrichales bacterium | reverse complement strand
GAAGAATGGCCAGACATTCAACGTTATGGTGTAATCTCTGGCCCCACCTTCGCACGCGAGCTGGCTCAAGGCTTACCAACAGCGGTAACGGTCGCCGCCAACCATGAACAAGCCAGCCGCGATATTGCCGACTTTTTACACGGTGATCACCTGCGCTGCTACACCTCTTGTGATATTGCCGGCGTTGAACTGGGCGGCGCGATCAAAAATGTTCTGGCTATTGCTGCCGGTATTGCCGACGGCTTAAACTTTGGCGCCAATACGCGCTCGGCATTGATTACACGCGGCTTGAATGAAATGGTGAAACTGGGTATTGCTCTTGGCGGACAAGCCAACACTTTTTACGGGCTAGCCGGTCTTGGTGATCTCATTTTAAGCTGTACCGATGATCAATCACGTAATCGCCAACTGGGACTTGCACTGGGGCGCGGACAATCGCTGGACACGGCCTTAAATAATATTAACCAAGTCGTTGAAGGTGTTAATACCGCGCGCGAATTACAGCAACTGATGCAAACTCATAATATCGACATGCCTATCTGCCATAATGTTTACCGTGTCCTTTATGAGAGCCTGGCACCAACAGATGCCGTTTATGATCTACTCGAACGCCAACCCAAGGCAGAAGGCCATTGATTTGCCAGGCGGTTTCTCAGGCCATCATTCTTGCCGCAGGTCATGGCAAGCGCATGCAACCACTTACTCAATACACACCCAAACCACTGTTAGAAGCCGGTGGGAAAACACTCATCGAAGCACATATAGAACGACTGAGTGATGCGGGTATCAGCGATATTATTATCAACACTGGCCGTCTTGGGCGTCAGTTTGAAAACAAACTGGGTAACGGCAAACGCTATGGCGTCAACTTAAGGTACGCACACGAAGGTGATGAGCCGCTGGAAACGGGTGGTGCTATCGTCAATGCTCTGCCGCTATTTGACGATGACTTTTTTATTGCGGTGAATGGTGATATCTGGACAGACTATGATTTCGCAAGGTTAGTCTGTATGTTCGACCAGAACACGAAACACTATTGTCACCTTGTTCTCGTCAACAATCCCGAACATAATCCGCAGGGTGATTTTGCCTTTAGCCACGGCAGCATTAGTAACACAGGCGAACAATGCTATACGTTTAGCGGTATTGCCGTATACGATCGTGTTTTATTCAAGGACTCAAGCCATACAGCTTTTTCAGTAGCCCCGCTACTGCGACAAGCCATAGACAAGCAACAAGCCAGCGCCGAACTCTATACTGGCAATTGGTTTGATATTGGTACACCACAGCGACTGGCCGAGCTAGATCAGTGGTTAAAAAGCCTCTGATTTATCTATAAACTCGACTCTTATGCCCATACACGCTGTTTTCGATACCAGTGCAGTGTTTCATACTAAACACTACACTAGGCTGCGCGACGTTCTAGTTCCACACTTTCTTGTTGTGTACGCCGATCAAGCACGATAGCCAATGTGTTTTCTTCGGCAAAGCGAAGGATATAGGAAAATGCGAAGGGATCACGAATTTCAAGATCAGGCGCAACAATTATTGATGCCATGCCATCAATAAAGCAAGGCTGCGCATCGAGCGAATGCTTAAGACGGTGATCGTATTCAAAACTAGCACGGCGTAATTTAATCTGCCGTACCCACTCCCTATTGTTAACGGTCGCATGATTCTGAATAGCAAAATCATGCGCGTTAACACCAACATTACCTCTTGCTCGCATACTCGTACTCCTTAGCCTATCGTATTTTTCCCGGTATACGTATACCCCCAACCATGTCTAAAGTTATCGGTAGCATTAGAAAATAACTTTAATTTTACCTAAAGTTAACTATGTTGACAGGTCTTCAAGCACGTTCAGGCGCTTTAAGCGCAGTGCCTGTGCCATGGCCATCCCCTTGACACCTTGCTTAACAAGATCATCGCTGGTCACGCTCGATATGCTATTCATTGCCTCTAATACCCACTCTGCCTGCGGATAATCTGTTACTTCATTTTGCTGAAGCTGCCAGTGGCAACGTGCCAAACATAAGAGTGGATCGATACGTTGAGGTCGGCGTAGCACATCCATCGACTCAAGCAACTGTAACTGCATTGCAGCGTCCATTGCAGAAAAAGTATGCAGAGATTTAATATGACGTACCGCTAATTCGGCCAGTTGATAATAAGACTTGGGCACACGCAACCTCTTGGCCATAGCTTTAAGAGCGCCTATTTCTACGTTCACCGTCAACGCAGCAAAACGTAGCAACGTTGAATTATTGACCTTGGCGACAGTCACTAATAAATCACGGCCACTTGGCGCGCCCTGTAACCATATTGGTGCTATCTCAGGCAATATCTGCGCCAATGCCCCACAGTGATCGAGCACATCAAAATACACCTGAGGCTCAAGCTCGGCCAAGGCTCGATCGGTTTCGGTCCAAACGCGCTCGGCAACTAACGTGCTTAGCTCGCCTGTCTTTACCATACTCTGCATTAAGCTGAGGGTTTCAGGTGCCAGACAAAACCCTAACGGGGAAAAACGCGCGGCAAAACGCGCGACTCTGAGTACGCGGAGTGGATCTTCAACAAAGGCGTCGGTGACATGACGTAATATTTTTTGTTTTAGGTCTCTTACGCCATGGTACGGATCGATAAGTTTGCCGTCGTCATCCTGTGCGATGGCGTTAATGGTTAAATCACGCCGCGCCAAGTCCTGCTCCAAACTAACGTCTGGATTAGCATGTATGGCAAAACCGGTGTAGCCCAGCGAAGTTTTGCGCTCAGTGCGCGCAAGCGCATATTCTTGCTTGGTGTCAGGATGAAGAAAAACAGGGAAATCACGGCCCACTTGCATAAAACCGCTATCGAGCATTTCTTGCGAGGTTGCACCCACCACCACCCAGTCAACATCATTGACTGGCAAACCCAACAGCTGGTCACGAACAGCGCCGCCGACACGATAACACTTCATCGTGGTAGTTTACTCGTGACGAGCAAGCTCGCGCAAACGATCAAAGTATTCGCCTTCACTATCAGCGGATAAATAACCCGGGACAATGGCCTCAATACTGCTCGGCTCAATATCAAATAGCGCCGGAAAACTATCCTTGCAAATACTGTCTACTTTCATTGAAGCAAGATTATCACGGGTTAATGGCTTACCTGGCACTAACTCCATAATTCTTGCCGTAAGCTCTGACAGGCCATCACTCAAGCTAATTATTTTACGCTTACAAGCAATTATCTTGGCGGTATATTCAACCAGCTCGCGCAAACTATATTCTTGGGGGCCACATAAATTGTAGCGTTGGCCATAGCTCGCTTGCTCAGTAATCGATGTCATCATTGCCGATACCACATCATCAATATAAACTGGCGCAAAACGCGCGTTGGGGGCAGCCAATGGGAGAAACCCAGGGCTCAATCGCAACAGCATGGCAAAGCGATTAAAGAATGAATCATTTTCACCAAAAATAACCGAAGGCCGAAAACTGGTGACAGCGACATCATGCAGCGCATGGACATGGTTCTCTGCCTCACCTTTGCTACGTAGATAAACACTAGCACCACGCGCTTCATCAGCATTGAGCGCGCTCATGTGCAATACGCGGCGGACACCGCTACTACGACATGCATTAGCAACCTTGCGCGCCAAATCAACATGGACACTGGCAAAACTGTGTTTGGTTGTTTCGTTAAGCAAGCCAATCAGGTTAACAACGGTATCCATGCCGCTAAAGCATGTAACCAGCGCTTCCTCATCAAAGACATCAGCAGCAATAACGCTCACCGTTGGCAATACCAACAAATGGCGCTGACGCTCAGGGCGACGCGATAACACCGTAACCTGATAGCCCTCGCTTGCCAGGCGATTAACCAGATGCGTACCGACAAAGCCGGAACCACCCAACACACAAACATGACGCTGTTGCTTCACAAGCACTCCTCACTTCAAGCCAAACACTCCAACAAGTGCTAGCCCGCATTTCTCACCAGGATGACGAGTCCTCGCTTGATCTTTGGATCCACAGGGAATTTCCCTCAATCGGGAATACACACTGTTATTCCTCTCCTTCGGAAAATCCCCTGTGAATCCAAATTTCTTCGTGATCATCTCGCCCCCTGGTGAGAAATGCGGGCTAGATTGTGACATACGATACATCTGACCGAAATTTATTCTAATATTGACCTGAATGCATCGCTATCAATAAAGAACAGCAGACTACACTAAACCTCAATATCTGTTCTACACTCGCTGTATATGATACTCGGTACTGCAACATCGACAATGGAGAAGGGGGATGACATATACATCAACAAACCCAGTCAGTGGCAAGGTAAGCCAACGTTTTGATCTGTGGGATAAGGATCAGCTTGAAAATGCCTTATCCTGTGCTGATAGCGCCAGCAAAGCCTGGAAAACAACCAGCTTTGATGAAAGAACATTACTATTCAACAAACTTGCTACGCAGCTACGCGATGATAAAGAACGCTTAGCACACATCATCACCGAAGAAATGGGCAAGCTGATTGGCGAGTCACGCGCCGAGGTCGAGAAGTGCGCCGTCGTTTGTGACTATTATGCCGAGCATGGCGCCGCCTTTCTTGCTGATGAAATCATTGACTCCGATGCCAGCCGCAGCTTTGTTGCCTATCAACCGCTTGGCGTCGTACTGGCTGTCATGCCGTGGAATTTTCCGCTGTGGCAGGTCATGCGCTTTGCCGTACCAACACTGATGGCCGGTAATGTCGGGCTACTCAAACATGCCTCAAACGTGCCGCAATGCGCGCTGGCACTGGAACAACTGTTTGATGATGCTGGGTTTCCGGTGAATGTATTCCAAACTTTATTAATACCTGCGCCACAGGTTGCCGAGGTCATTGCTGATGAGCGTGTGCATGCCGTTACGCTAACAGGCTCCACCCACGCCGGACAAGCCGTGGCCAGTTGTGCCGGTCAAAATATTAAAAAAAGCGTATTGGAACTCGGTGGCTCAGACCCGTTTATTGTGCTCGATGACGCCGATATTGCTCTGGCAGTCGATAGCGCAGTCAAGTCACGCTACCTCAATGCCGGCCAAAGCTGTATCGCCGCCAAGCGTTTTATTGTCACACCCGCTGTGGCAGAGCAGTTTGTCGCGCAATTCAAAACCGCTGTTGAACAGCTCATACCTGGCGACCCCAAGCTAGAACAAACAACACTAGCACCGATGGCTAGAATTGATCTACGCGACGAGCTACACGAGCAAGTCATTGATAGCATCGACGCTGGCGCTATCGGCGTAGTCGGTTGTCAACCAGTAAAAGGTGCTGGTGCCTTTTATAGTGCATCCATACTTGATCACGTCACCCCTGCTTGTCGTGCCTACACAGAAGAATTGTTTGGTCCTGTCGCCATTGTCATTCGCGCCAAAGACGAAGATGATGCGATCCATATCGCCAATGAGTCTGAATTTGGCCTCGGCGGCAGTGTCTGGACAAAAAATTCTGCCCACGGCGAACAACTTGCACGCCGTGTCGACGCTGGCGCGGTGTTCGTTAACGGCATGGTGAAAAGCGATCCACGGCTACCCTTCGGCGGTATCAAACTGTCCGGCTATGGCCGTGAACTGGCACAGCACGGCATTCGTGAGTTTGTTAACGCGAAAACTATCTGGCTACGTTAAGCAAGCGCTGATTAAGTCTGAGCGAGCTGGATTGAGATTCAAAATATTCAAATCCACCAACAGTAGGCGCTTTAGGCGAGGCGCGAAGTAAAGAATCATAAATTCATACCGCTACTGTCAATAGGGATTTTCTCACGCCATACGACTATACAAAGGAACTGTTATGTCATTATTCCGTCTTGCAAACGTTATTCGCTGGTTGCTGGTTAGCGTCAGTGTGTTCGGCTTTACAGCATGTGGCGGCGGTGGCGGCGGCGGGAATAACGACGTTGTCGATACCTTCACCATCGGCGGTAGCCTCACCGGGCTGAGCGCTGGCAGTATCGTGCTACAACAAAACGGCGCCGATGACCTGACACTATCAGCCAACGGCAGCTTCGTCTTTGCCAGCGCTATCAACGACGCCAGCAACTACAGCGTCACCGTACTGACCCAGCCCGGTGTGCCCAGTCAAACCTGCACCGTCAGCAATGGCAATGGCGTCGTGGCAGGCAGCAACGTCAGCGATGTCACCATCAATTGCATTAACCGCTTCACCATCGGCGGCAGCCTGACCGGGCTGGGCGCTGGCGCCTCAGTGACCCTGCAAAATAATGCCACGGATGACCTGACCTTAACGGCCAATGGCAGCTTTGACTTTGCCACCGCGCTCAACGACAACAGCACTTACAACGTCACCGTATTCAATCAGCCAGATCAAACCAACCTACAGTGTGCCGTAAGCAATGAATTCGACATCTTAAACGGCGCCAATGTCAGCGATGTGATGCTAAGGTGCATCAACCCTCTCGCTGCGGGCGTCTTTATTGATCCGCTGACAGCTGAAAATGACACCCGCTCTGTGGCGCTGGCGGATATCGATGGCGACGGCGACCTCGACCTGGT
>CAYUKF010000041.1:9103-11292 GCA_964445215.1 uncultured Thiotrichales bacterium | reverse complement strand
AACGAGTGAGTGGTAATATTGTTCATGTATCTGATGCGTCGTTTGACGAAGAAGTATTGAATTCGGATACGCCGGCACTGGTAGATTTTTGGGCTGATTGGTGTGGTCCTTGTAAAATGATTGCCCCCATCCTTGAAGAAATCGCTAATGAATATGGCAACAAGGTAAAGATTGCCAAATTTAATATTGATGAAAACCCAGCGACGCCCCCGCGTTATGGCATTCGTGGTATTCCAACACTCATGTTATTTAAAGGCGGTAATGTCGAAGCGACCAAGGTTGGTGCCTTATCTAAATCACAGCTGTCGGCTTTTTTGGATAGCAATTTATGAAGTAATGGCGATGAGAAAGGCCTAGACCTTTCTCATTTTTCATGATAGCGTAGCTAAAAAGGTATATACACAAAACCGCCGATTCCAGGCGCTCCTCCTAATTTCCCGCTAGACACACACTGTGTCTCATCTTCTTACCAAATCAAGCGAATAGAGCCTATGTCTGCTACTGTCGAAAAAATCCAAGCTAAAAACAACACCAACGCGCAAAATGATAAACCCCAGAAAGAGGGTAAATTGCGCAACCCACGCCATCAGCGTAACCCACGTCATCAACGTAACTCGCGCAACCATCACAATGACAGCCACGAAGATGTGCCTGATTCAGAAAACACGATGAATCTCACTGAATTAAAACAAAACACACCGACTGAGTTAATCGAAATTGCGCAATCGCTGGGTATTGACGATAAGGCAAGATCACGTAAACAAGACATTATTTTCGCTATTCTTAAGGCCGCTGCCAGAAAAGGTGAAAACATCTATGGCGACGGCGTGTTGGAAATTTTGCAAGATGGTTTCGGCTTTTTACGCTCAGCTCAAGGTTCTTATCTTGCTGGCCCCGATGATATCTATGTTTCACCAAGCCAAATTCGACGCTTTAATCTGCGTACAGGTGATACCGTATCCGGCAAAATCCGGCCACCTAAAGATGGCGAACGTTATTTTGCCATGCTCAAAGTTAATGAGATTAATTTTGAATTGCCAGAAAATGCCAAGAACAAAATTTTATTTGAAAATCTGACACCGCTATTTGCCAATGAGAGACTCAAATTAGAGTTAGGCAATGGCAGTACCGAAGATATTACCTCGCGCGTTATTGAGCTGGTTTCACCGATTGGTAAAGGCCAGCGTGGTCTGATTGTGTCACCGCCTAAAGCGGGTAAGACCATGATGTTACAAAACATCGCACATTCAATTACCACGCAAAACCCGGAATGTTACGTCATCGTTCTGTTGATCGATGAGCGCCCTGAAGAAGTGACTGAGATGGAACGTTCTGTGCGTGGCGAGGTGGTTTCCAGCACCTTTGATGAACCAGCCACGCGCCATGTGCAAGTGGCAGAAATGGTAATGGAAAAAGCCAAACGGTTAGTTGAGCACAAACGTGATGTAGTCATTTTGCTTGATTCAATTACCCGCCTGGCGCGCGCCTATAATACGGTGATTCCTTCGTCGGGCAAGGTGTTAACGGGTGGTGTTGATGCCAATGCCCTGCATCGTCCTAAACGCTTCTTTGGTAGCGCACGTAACATCGAAGAAGGCGGTAGCTTGACGATTATTGCGACGGCCTTGGTTGAGACGGGTTCACGCATGGACGATGTGATTTACGAAGAGTTTAAAGGTACTGGCAATATGGAGTTGCACCTTGATCGCCGTATTGCCGAAAAACGCATTTATCCAGCGATCCACCTTAATCGTTCTGGTACGCGCCGTGAAGAATATTTGACCCAGCCCGATGAGCTGCAAAAAATGTGGATACTACGCAAGCTTTTGCATCCGATGGATGAACTGGCGGCAATCGAGTTTTTGCTTGACCGACTTAAGGGCACCAAGACCAATGCCGAGTTTTTTGAGTCGATGAAACGCTAAAATCATATGTTAGCGGTTTTTTAGTTAATTAAGCTTGCCGCAACAGCCACTTTTACGTACCATAGCCAACCCTTTTGAACCGTACTCACAAAGCACTTGTGAATGGCGGCGAAACTATTAAGGAAACACCATGAAGGCTGATATTCACCCTAAATACGCAGAAATGACCGTTACCTGTAGCTGTGGCAACACATTCCAGACTTGCTCAACCTTGGGTCAAGATCTCAGCGTCGAAATCTGTTCACAGTGCCATCCATTTTATAC
>CAYUKF010000041.1:6797-9003 GCA_964445215.1 uncultured Thiotrichales bacterium | reverse complement strand
CCTTGGGTCAAGATCTCAGCGTCGAAATCTGTTCACAGTGCCATCCATTTTATACCGGCAAGCAGAAGATCATCGATACCGCTGGTCGTGTTGACCGCTTTAACCAAAAATACGGCAAAAAGTAAACGGCATTCTTGCCGTGTGAGCAGGCAACCGTACCCTTAGGCTGCGCTGCGACTTTGCTCCAGTTTAGCGTAAATTCAGTTGCTATCGTCTACACTGTTTAGATGATTTGTTGCGGGTAGCGTTATGACTCAGAATCACTCTTCCGCTTTTTTTCGTCAAGTGTGTTGGCTGTTGTTATTGACCAGTGCCATGGCTGGTTGTGCTGTAAATCCGGCGACTGGCGAGCGCGATTTCGTGTTAATGGGCGAAGCTGCCGAGATTAAACTTGGCCGTGAGTCGCACCAGAAAATCATTGATCAATTTGGTCTTTATGACGACCCTACGCTCCAGACCTACGTGCAAAAGGTGGGTGAGCAGCTTGCACTCAATAGTCATCGTGCTGATTTAGTCTACCGTTTTACTGTTCTTGACAGCGATCAGGTCAATGCCTTTGCCCTGCCCGGTGGCTACATCTATATTACTCGCGGCATTATGGCGTATCTCAATTCTGAGGCGGAATTGGCAGCCGTGCTTGGCCATGAAATTGGCCATGTCACTGCGCGTCATGGTGTGCAGCAGATGAGTCAGCAGCAAGCAACCGGGTTTGGTTATTTGATGGGCTCTATTTTTGTGCCGGCGCTGCGTAGTGCTGGCGGACAAAACCTGTTTAATTTGCTTGGTACCGCCTGGGTTCGCGGTTATGGCCGCGAACATGAGCTAGAGGCAGATAGCTTGGGCGCTGAATATATCGCTCGCAGCGGTTATCAGCCCAAGGCAATGATCGAAGTCATTGGGGTGCTCAAAGATCAAGAGATCTTTGACAAAGACTTGGCCAAAAAAGAAGGTCGAGAGCCGCGCGCTTACCACGGTGTATTTGCAACACACCCCAAGAACGATACCCGTTTGCAAGAAGTGGTTGGCAGAGCCAATGTGTTGGCGACGGCTACTGCCAGCAAGATTAATCGTGATGAATATCTGAGCAAGATCGAGGGTATGGTGTTTGGCGATAGTGAAGCACAGGGCATTCGCCGTGGCGCGAGCTTTTATCATGCTGAACTCGGCTTTGCGCTGACTTTTCCAGAGGGCTGGCGCGTCGATAATCGACCTAGCGCTATTGTTGCACAAGCGCCTCAGGGTGCGGCGGTAATACAGATTAGCGCCGAAGACATCAATAAACGCATTGCGGCGGATGAGTTTATAAAAACGCGGCTTAAGGTTAATGCATTGAAACAAGGGCGTACGCTAAGCAGTCATGGCCTTGAAGGCTATACTGGACTGACCCGTGGCAATACGCCTTTTGGTCAGCGCGATATTCGTGTCAGTGTGATGTATATGGGCACCAAGGCCTATACCTTCTTTGCGACGACCAAGAGCGCCGGGGCATTAAAAAGCTTCGATGGCGCTTTTTTAGAGACAGTGACAAGCTTTCATCCGCTGAGTGATGAAGAGCGACCACTGGCTAAAGCCTTGTCGATACAGCTTGTTGCTGCAAAGGATGGTGATACCTATGCCTCTCTGGCTAAACAGACACGGATCCCCAATGATGCCGAGTCTCAGCTGAGATTAATGAACGATCAGTACCCGCAGGGTGAACCAACACCCGGTCAACGCATAAAAATAGTAAAATAACCCGTACTACTCGCTGAGTAGAATGGCACTTACTTTAGACATTGAAATAGCACCGTTACGTCATTCCGGCATTTTTTAGCCGGAATCCAAGCCTCAATAGCTGGATTCCGGCTAAAAAAATGCCGGAATGACGGGAGTGGCCGGTCAATGTGTCTTAAGTAAGTGCCATTCGGCTCTGAGTACAATAACCCTTTGGCGCGCAAGCGCTGCAATGAAAATGTTAGCAGGCCCTAATGACTGACGAATTAAAACAGGCGGCACTGGAATACCATGCCTTACCAAAGCCAGGAAAAATCGCCATAGCCATCAGCAAACCTTGCGATACACAGTATCAATTAGGTTTGGCTTATACGCCAGGTGTGGCCGAGCCGGTGCGAGCTATCGAAAAAACGCCTCATGATGCCTATCGCTATACCAATAAGGGCAACCTGGTCGCCGTTATTTCTGATGGCAGCGCTGTTTTAGGTTTAGG
>CAYUKF010000041.1:0-6697 GCA_964445215.1 uncultured Thiotrichales bacterium | reverse complement strand
TGGTCGTAGTGGTTTAACGACACATAAGCGTCGCTTTGCCGTCGCTACCGATTGCCGTAGTTTGGCTGATGCGATGGTCGATGCCGATGTGTTTATCGGTGTCTCTGGCCCTGATTTGTTGCCGCCAGATATGTTAAAAACGATGGCGGCTAAACCCATTGTCTTTGCTTTATCTAACCCAGACCCAGAAATTCGCCCTGATATTGCCTTGGCAGCACGGCAAGATTTGATTATGGCGACAGGCCGTAGTGACTATCCTAATCAGGTCAATAATGTGTTGGGTTTCCCCTTTATATTTCGCGGTGCGCTCGACGTCCATGCGACATCGATCAATGATGATATGTTGGTTGCAGCTGTCGAGGCCTTACATGCTTTAACACATCAGCCGGTGCCAGAAGAGGTGCTGTTAGCGTATCAACTCGATCATTTGGAATTTGGTAGCGACTATATTATTCCTAAACCATTAGACCCGCGTTTGATTGATTATGTGGCACCAGCCGTGGCCGCTGCAGCGGTGAAATCAGGCGTAGCGCGGCATGATTATCCATCACACTACCCTAAAGATGTATTGAAAGATATTGCACGTCCGTCTTTAGCTATCGTGCCATCAGTGTCATCTAATTAACCAGGACACTACACTATGGATAAGATCGCAATTATAGGTTCTGGTCGAGTCGGCGAGGCAACAGCACATTTACTGGCGCAAAAAGCGCTTGCCAAAAATATTGTATTGATTGATGTCAGACTCGGGATTGCTAAGGGTGTTGCATTGGATATACAGGAGTGTGCTCCGTTATTTGGTTTTGATACGCGCTTGCATGGCAGTACCGAGCTTGCTGACATTGTTGATTCAGATGTGGTGGTGATTACTGCCGGTAAGCCACGGCAACCTGGTATGTCTCGTATGGACGTATTGGCTGAAAATAATAAAATACTACTCAACGTTGCTGAAGGGATTAAACGCTATGCAGCACAGGCAATCGTCATCGTTGTCAGCAATCCGGTTGATATATTGACCTATCAATTGTGGCGCCATACGGGGCTGCCTAAACATCGAGTTATTGGCCAAGCAGGCGTGCTTGATGCGGCGCGAATGGCTAGCTTTGTTGCGCTTGAAACAGGTTTTTCGGTGCAAGATATTAGTGCCATGGTGTTAGGTGGGCACGGTGATGCGATGGTGCCAATGACACGTTATACCTGCATTAATGGTATTCCGATTGCTCACTTTCTTGATGAGAAAACAATAGAAAAAATCGTTAAGCGTACTCGCGAAGGTGGTGCAGAGATTTTGGCGTTAAAGCAGACAAGCAGTGCTTACGATGCACCAGGCGCAGCTATTGTTGAGATGATTGAGGCGATACACTACGACCGTCAGCGCTTGTTACCCTGTGTGGCCTTATTAAATGGTGAATACGGTCAATATGATATTGCCGCAGGGGTGCCTGCGGTGCTCGGTGCTCGGGGGCTAGAGCGCGTGGTGGAATTGGATTTAGAGCCCGATGAAGTAGCAGCATTAGATGCTTCGTTGTCACGTTTACGTGATGACCTGAGTACACTTGTGGCAAATAATTAAGGCATTATCAAGGAGTTAAGCATGCCGAAGGACACTGTAACAATTATCGATAATTCTACTGGCAAAGAGCTTGAGTTGCCTTTGCGTCGTAGCACGATAGGCCCTGCCGCAGTGGATATTACTTCGCTGTACCGTGAGTTTGGTTATCTCACCTATGACCCTGGGTTTATGTCGACGGCAAGTTGTCGTAGCAGTATTACCTATGTCGATGGTAACGAAGGCGTCTTACTCTACCGTGGTTACCCTATTGAGCAGTTGGCTGAACACAGCAGTTATATGGAGGTTGTTTATTTATTGTTATACGGTGAGCTGCCAAAGGAACAACAGCTATCTGGGTTTGTTGATTCGATAGATAGTCATACAATGATAAATGAAAGCCTTAAAGGTTTTTATCAAGGCTTTCACCATGATGCACATCCCATGGCGAGTTTAATGGGTGTAGTGGGTTCGTTGTCATCATTTTATCCTGATGCTGCGGATATTTATGATCCGGCTCAGCGCGAAATTGCTGCGCATCGTATTGTGGCTAAAATTCCAACTATTGCCGCGGCAAGTTATAAATACTCCATCGGCGAGCCCTTTGTCTATCCTAAGAATGCGTTGGATTATTGCGCCAACTTATTGCATATGATGTTTTCTGTGCCAGCAGAAGAGTATGAGGTGAACCCTGTTGCTGCCAAGGCTCTGGATCTTATTTTTATGCTGCATCTGGATCATGAGCAAAATGTCAGTACGTCTACTGTACGTTTGTCTGGCAGTACGGGCACCAATCCATTTGCTTGTATCGCGACGGGGATTAGTGCGCTTTGGGGGCCGGCGCATGGTGGCGCGAATGAAGCCGTGTTGACCATGTTGAAAGAAATTGGCGATGTGAAAAATATTGCTAAATATTTAGATAAGGCTAAAGATAAAAATGACCCCTTTCGCTTGATGGGTTTTGGCCATCGTGTTTATAAAAACTACGATCCGCGCGCTAAAATTATTCGTCAAATGTGTTACGAGGTGCTGGATAAATTAGGCGACTCTAATGATCCGATGTTTGAATTAGCACTGAAATTGGAGGAAGTGGCTTTAAACGATGAATATTTCGTTTCGCGTAAGTTGTACCCCAATGTTGATTTTTATTCTGGCATTATCTATCGAGTATTAGGTATCCCAACTAATATGTTTACAGCTATGTTTGCCGTCGCGCGCGCGCCAGGCTGGGTTGCGCAGTGGTTAGAGATGATCACCGAGCCTGACCAGCGTATTGGTCGTCCACGCCAAGTCTATGAAGGTGCCACTACGCGCCAATACGTGCCTTTGTCTAAGCGTTAGGCTGGGGCGTTAGAATAACTGATCTGGAATTCCGCTATCAGGCTGCTTGTTATGGCCGTCGCTATTTGGGCGTGTCCTGGTGCCGCGAAACAACGGGGTTTGCTGGTTCTCTAGTTGTTTTTCTGGCACGTGTTGGTTGCGAAAGGTTTCGAAGATGGCGCCCTTATGGCCTGGGCCAACCGATAGGCCGGTCTCGCTGTCAATACGAACTGTCACCATTCCGTCAGGTCTAGGTAGTGGTTTTTCAGGATAGAGCTGTAAAGCCTGTTGCATAAACTGTATCCACATTGGTAGCGCAGTACTGGCACCAGTTTCTTTTGGCCCTAGCGGGCTTGAGTCATCAAAACCAACCCACGTAATTGCGACGATATCCTGATTAAAACCAGAAAACCAAGCGTCACGTTGGTCATTAGTGGTGCCTGTTTTGCCAGCAATGTCTGCACGTTGCAGTGATCGAGCACGTGAACCAGTGCCGCGCCTTATCACATCACGCAAGACTTGATTCATTAAGTAAATATTTTGTTGGTTTACTGCACGCGGTGCCAGATTCATAATAGTGACGGGGTCACTGCCTGGTTCGTCAATGTCTGTTTCTTGCCCTATTTTTTGAAGGGTATTTTTTTGCTCGCATTTCAGGCAGGCAACAGCAGGTTGCGCCTGAAAAATAAGCTCACCATTGCTATCTTCTATGCGCTCAATCAAATAGGGTTGGGTGGCAAACCCGCCATTAGCCAGCACCATATAACCACGTGCCAGCTCAAGTGGTGTTAGCGATAGACTGCCAAGTGATAGCGAGAGATCGCGCGGCAATTTGTTTTTATCAAAACCAAAGTGACCGGCATGGCTAATTGCGTGATTGATTCCCACACTGCGTAGTAATCGTACAGAGACTAAATTACGTGATTTACGTAGTGCTACTCGTAGTCGGGTGGGGCCATAAAATTTACTGCTGTAGTTTTTTGGTCGCCAGGCATCTTCTAGCCCAGCGTCGTCAAACACCACTGGCGCGTCATTAATCAGTGACGCCAAGGTGTAGCCTTTGTCTAAAGCAGCAGAGTAGATAAAGGGTTTAAAGCTGGAACCAGCTTGGCGCTGCGCCTGTACGGCACGATTAAATTTACTACGATTGAAGTCGAAGCCACCTACTAAGGCACGAATCGCGCCGCTATTTGGCTCAGGCGCAATGAGTGCGCCTTGGACTGCCGGGACTTGGGCAAGCGACCAGCTGCCGTCTTCGTTGTTGCTGACGCGAACCACATCACCTACTTTGATAATGTCAGTGACAGATTTTAATGTAGGGCCACGTTTCTGTTCATTGATATAGGGTCTTGCCCATTCGATTTCTGGCCACGCGATATCTACCAAAGAATCATCGCGCAGGCGCGCAGTTAGTTTTTTCTCTTCGGCAACAGTGACAACTGCTGGTTGCAGGTTGCCAATAACAGGCAGGTCTGGGTTTTGTTCTAATTGTTCAGGTAGCAGAGTCAACTCAGGACCGCGGTAGCCGTGGCGCTTGTCGTAGTTTATTAAGCTTTGACGCAGTGCATTTTGTGCGGCGATTTGTAGTGATGAATTTATGGTTGTGTAGATTTTATAGCCTTTGTTATAGACATCACTGCCAAATTGTTCGACTATTTCTTGTCGAGCCATCTCAGCAACATAAGCTGCGTTAAGTTCTATTCTGGCACTGTGTAGGGTGGCGCTGATAGCCGTGTGTTTGGCGTGTTCGTGTTCTTGTTTTGAGATAAAACCCAGTATCAGCATGCGGTCTAATACCAGGTTGCGTCGCTGGCGTGCTCGTTCAGCGTTAGTGATGGGGTTGGTGGTTGACGGCGCTTTTGGCAGCCCGGCGATCATCGCCATCTGCGCAAGAGTTAGTTCGTTCAGTTTGGCGCCGTAATAAACTTGTGCCGCTGCCGCAATGCCATAGGCACGCTGACCAAGAAAAATTTTATTTAAGTAAAGCGTAAGAATATCTTCTTTGCTGAGTTCCCTTTCGATTTTTAGAGCGAGCAGAATCTCATTGAGTTTGCGCAGATAAGATTTCTCGTTGCTGAGAAAGAAATTGCGTGCCAACTGCATGGTAATCGTGCTGCCACCCTGGCGTTTTTCTCCGGTGCGGATCAGTCCGACGACGGCTCGCAGCAAGGCTTTAACATCAACACCGTTGTGATGAAAGAATGCGTCATCTTCTATAGCGACGAAGGCGTCTCGCATTGCTAGTGGGATTTCATCGTATTGTACTGGTGAACGCTTGGTTTCTCCGAATTCGGCGATTAATGCGCCATCGGCAGAATAGACGCGCATTGGCACTTGTAGTTCTACATTGCGTAGCGTTTTAGTATTAGGTAGCTGTGGAATTAAATAGTAGTAAATTGCGGCCGATATAATTGCTGTAGATGCGAATGCAAATAAAGCGCTATAAAATCCAAATTTAATTAATTTGTGTAGCATATTTTTGTGATACAGCCCAACTGTGATCTATGTCATAGAGTAAAATTAAGGAATAGTATAAATTTTCCGATAATGTCAGGGGGATATTGTTTTACCTGGCGCTCAGGTTGCACTATAGTTGCGCTTGACTAGGGTCGTATGTTGGGTTTTGACCATAAGTCTTGACCATAAACCATAAATAAGGGGCGACATTGCCTTTCTTTAAACGAAATACGAATTCTTTGATCGGACTTGATATTAGCTCAACGGCTGTTAAGTTGCTTGAGTTATCGCAAGTTGGGGCGCGTTATCGCGTTGAATCTTATTCGGTGGCGCCGCTACCGCAGGAAGCCGTTGCTGAAAAGAACATCGTCGATATTGAAGCGGTTGCTGATACGATTAAACGGCTTGTTAAGCGTGCTGGCACCAAGACCAAGGATGCTGCTGTGGCTGTGGCAGGCTCAGCGGTTATCACTAAGGTTATCACTATGTCTTCAGGCTTGTCTGATGAAGAAATGGCGAGCCAAATAGAGCTTGAAGCCGAGCAATATATTCCGTACCCACGCGAAGAAGTGAATCTTGATTTTGAAGTGATCAGTGAGCATCGGCGTGATGATACTGTTGATGTATTACTCACTGCTTCGCGTAGCGAAAATGTTGATATTCGAGTCTCGGTATTGGAAATTGCCGGCCTTAACGCCAAGATTGTCGATGTTGAAGCCTATGCGATGGAATCTGCTATGGCTTTGGTGGCGCACCAGCTACCGAATAATGCGCAGGATAAAACCATTGCCATTGTTGATGTTGGTTCAATGATGACGACACTCAATGTGGTGCACGATCATCGGATGATTTATACCCGCGAACACGTGTTTGGCGGTAAGCAGTTGACTGAAGAGATTCAACGCCGTTATGGGTTATCTTATGAAGAAGCCGGCCTGGCTAAAAAACAGGGTGGTTTGCCTGATAATTATGTCCCTGAAGTGTTGGAGCCATTTAAGGATGCCATGGTGCAGCAGGTTAGTCGAGCGTTACAATTTTTCTTTTCTTCAAGCCAATATAATAGTGTCGATCATTTGCTGTTGGTAGGCGGTTGCGCCTCAATTGCCGGCGTTGATGAGTTAATCGAAGCCAAGCTCGGCACCAGCACATCAACGGCGAATCCTTTCGCTAATATGGCTTTATCGTCACGGGTTAAAGCACATGCGCTCAGTAATGATGCGCCAGCATTGATGGTGGCTTGTGGTTTGGCGCTGCGGAGGTTTGATAATGGGCGCCTTTAATAATTGCTTACGGTCTCTGCGTGTCCCCAAGCATGTAGATGCAAGGCGCACCCCAAGAGTACTTCCTCGTAGTACGCTATTGGCGTACTAC
>CAYUKF010000040.1:7280-11321 GCA_964445215.1 uncultured Thiotrichales bacterium | reverse complement strand
ATGGAAATAGGACTCATCATTGTTGGAGATGAAATACTAAGCGGTCGGCGAAGGGATAAACATTTTGCTAATGTTGTTGCGCTGTTGTCCAAGCGCGGGCTGCAATTGCATTGGTGCCGCATTATGGCCGACGATTTGGCACAACTGAGCAGGGCTTACCGCAGTGCTTTGCAATCCGGTGATATTGTTTTTAGCTGCGGTGGTATTGGCGCTACGCCTGATGATCTGACACGTCATGCGGTTGCTGCTGCCAGTGAGAGAGGCTTGCTACCACATGCGCAGGGGCTGGAAATTTTACGTCAGAAATTTTCCGATAGTGAGTTGACACCCGAGCGTCAACGCATGATTGAATTTCCCACTGGCGCACGTTTGATTCCTAACCCGGTTAATCAAATTCCTGGTTTTAGTGTCGATTGTCTACACTGCGTGCCCGGGTTCCCCAAGATGGCGACGCCGATGATTGAATGGGTGCTCGATAACGATTATGCGCATATCCAGGGCAAACCTCAGCTTGAACATGTCGTGCGTATCAGTCATGCGCGAGAAAGTGATTTAATCCCGCTCATGGAATCCATTTTAGAGCAGTGTCCGCAAGTCAGAGTTTTTAGTTTGCCAAGATTGAAGAAAAAAGAATGTTGGGTAGATTTAGGCGTAAAAGGCAATGATTATGCCGAGGTTGACAAGGCTTTTCAGCTGTTAACGCAGGGCTTGGAAAATATCGATCTACATTGGCAAAGCATAGAGTAAAACAACCGTATTGCCCAGAAAATTTACCCTCAAAAGTTTACCCAGAGAAAATTGATATAGCAAAATAAGGAGAGAATATGGACGCCACAGTTCATCAAGCACCTGACTGGAGCGTTAGTCAGTGGTTTAACACCGATAATGCAATAACGTTAGAACAACTACGCGGTAAAGTCGTCGTGCTCCACGCTTTTCAAATGCTCTGCCCAGGTTGCGTCAGTCATGGCCTGCCGCAAGCACAAAAGTTGCATGATTATTTTTCCAGAGATGATGTTGCTGTAATCGGATTGCATACCGTGTTTGAACATCATGCGGCCATGACGCCTACCTCACTCAAAGCCTTTATCCATGAATACCGCCTAAGTTTTCCAATCGGCGTTGATACGGCTAGCGCAGATGCTGATACACCCGTGACCATGACGCGTTATGAAATGCGCGGTACCCCCAACGTGTGTTTGATCGACCGCGAAGGCATGTTACGCGCCAATTATTTTGGTCGACCTGAAGATTTGCAAATTGGTGCTGAAATATCGGCATTGATCAATAAGCCACATACAGTGGGTGCTCGTGCTGAGAGCCCTGCGCCTGCAGAAGGTTGCACTGACGAGGGATGTAAGGTTTAGGTGTGCTTGCTCAAATGGTTGTTGATAACGCAAAAACGCTCTGGAGTGGTTTTCAAGGTTTTAATAATGGTGCCCAGAAGAGGACTTGAACCTCCACGACCTTACGATCACTAGCACCTGAAGCTAGCGCGTCTACCAATTCCGCCACCTGGGCCAATATGTGGATGGGAGCTAACGATGGCGGCGGACTTTACCGGCTCAACGTGCTATTGTCAACGGATGGATGCATCTTATACTGCAATATCAAGCGCTTAACGTTGTTCCTCCTTTTATCCTCCAGATTACTACCTACCTGAATCGTGACTAAAAAAACTGATAAAAAACGCACATCAAAAAAAGACCCTCATGCCGAACGTGAGGCAAGTAACTACGATAAGCCTATAGCGAGTCGCGAACATATTCTTCATGTGCTTGCGCAAAGTTCTGGTCCTATGCG
The DNA here is from genome assembly GCA_964445215.1 of uncultured Thiotrichales bacterium. Lineage (GTDB taxonomy): Bacteria > Pseudomonadota > Gammaproteobacteria. Next base: position 9,518 of record CAYUKF010000040.1, on the reverse strand, counting down.
TCGTGAAGAGATCGCCGCTACGCTGACGATTACAGATGAGGATGGCCTGGAAGCATTACGGCGTCGCTTGCGTGCTATGGAGCGAGATGGTCAGGTTTTTCATAACCGCCGTGGTGGTTATGGTCTGCTCGATGATATGGATTTAGTGGTAGGGCGCATTATGGGCCATGCCGATGGCTTTGGCTTTTTAATTCCTGATGACGGCAGTGATGATTTATTTATCTCCGATCGACATATGCGCTCGCTTATGCATGGTGATCGCTGTATTTGTCATGTTTCGGGCACCGACCGCCGTGGTCGCCGCGAAGGGGCGCCGGTAGAGATATTAGAGCGTGCCAACCATGAACTGGTTGGTCAGTTTCATCATCAGCATGGTATCGGGCACATTACACCCAGTAATAAGCGTATTGCTAACGAAGTGATGGTGCCCGCTGGACAAGAGGGTGCAGCGAAAGACGGACAAATGGTTGTTGTCACCATTGCCGAGCAACCAACAAAGCATTCGCCGGCAATTGGACATATTTCTGAGGTGCTCGGTGATCACATGGCGCCGGGGATGGAAATTGACATTGCCGCACGTTTGTTTGAGCTTCCACAAGAATGGTCAGAAGAAGTATGGGCGGAGGCAGAAAAATTTGGTGATGAGGCAGATAAAAGCAGCTATGCGAAACGCGAAGATATACGTGATTTACCTTTAGTCACTATCGATGGTGAAGATGCGCGTGATTTTGATGATGCCGTGTACTGTGAGAGGAAAGGTAAGGGTTGGCGTCTGATTGTCGCGATTGCAGATGTCTCTTCTTATGTAAAACCTGGCACGGCTCTCGATAAAGAGGCACAGCTACGCGGTAATTCAGTCTATTTTCCAAATAGCGTGATACCCATGTTGCCTGAGAAGTTATCGAATGGCTTGTGTTCAATTAACCCTGATGTTGATCGTCTTTGTATGGTTTGTGATATGGAGTTGGATGCACATGCACAGGTTAAGGACGTTCGTTTTTACGATGCAGTGATACGTTCTCACGCACGGCTCACCTACACCAAAGTGGCTGCTATGGTGGTTGACGGTGATGCAGAGTTGCGCCACGACTACAATTATGTCGTGGCTCAGGTTGATGATTTATATACGTTATATCAGGCTTTTGCTGATGCCCGTCAGCGTCGTGGCACGATTGATTTTTCGACGACGGAAACGCGAATTGTTTTTGGCGATGACCGCAAAATCGAGCGTATAGAACCAACAGTACGCAACGATGCCCATCGCATGATTGAAGAATTTATGATTGCGGCCAATGTATGTTCGGCTAAATTTTTACTAGAGCATAAAATGCCTATTGTCTACCGAGTACATTCCGGGCCAAGTGAATCAAAGCTTACCGATGTGCGAGAATTTCTTGCTAGCATTGGCTTGACCTTGTCTGGCAAAGATGACCCCGAACCTAAGCACTACGCCAAGTTATTAGATAAAATTAAAGATCGACCAGATCAACGTTTAATCCAAACAGTATTATTGCGCAGCTTAAGTCAAGCCGTCTATGCGCCAGAGAATTTAGGCCATTTTGGCCTATCATTTGACGCCTACACCCATTTTACTTCGCCAATCAGACGCTATCCAGATTTGTTGGTGCATCGTGCTATTCGACACATTGTCAACGGTGGCACGGTAAAAAACTGGACTTATAGTGCGGCAGACATGATTAGCTTTGGTGAGCATTGTTCAATGACCGAGCGCCGTGCTGATGACGCCACACGTGATGCGGTCGATTGGCTCAAGTGTGAATATATGATGGACAAAATCGGTGGTGAATTTGAGGGCATGATTACCGCTGTGACAGGTTTCGGTATTTTTGTTGAGCTGGATGATATTTATGTCGAAGGCTTGGTGCATATCACCGAACTCAGAAAAGATTATTACCACTTTGACCAAATCAGACACGAGCTGATAGGTGAACGCACGGGTCGTAGTTATAAACTTACTGATAGAGTCAAAATAAAAGTAGCCAGGGTTAACCTTGACGATAAAAAAATAGATTTTGTGTTGGCCGATGAGGAGGGTGATACACAGGCCTTGCCACGGAAAAAATCCCGCAAAAAAACGAAAGAAAAAGCTAACAAGAAAAAGAAAGAACGCTCAAAAACAAAGCCTGCTACAGCTAAAAAATCTCAAGCTAAACGCAAAGCACGTCGACCCAAGAAATAGGCTCGTTTTAGCCCTCATCTCGTACAAAAACCAGCTCG
>CAYUKF010000040.1:1971-7180 GCA_964445215.1 uncultured Thiotrichales bacterium | reverse complement strand
CTTTCCTCAGAATCAATTGGAGCTTATTTATCTTAGGGAAAACTCGATGGGTACCGTAATCTCAAGTTTAGCCTGGTGCATTAGGTTAGGCATTTTAGGTAGGGGTTCAGCACGTTTTAACATGGCACTGACTTCTTTATCGAGCAGCTTATAGCCTGAACTTTCTGCAACGCTATGTTCCAGGATTTGGCCATTGCGATCCACGATAAAATAGAGTAGTGCAGAGCCTTCTTGCTTACGTTGTCGCGCACGGCGCGGATATTTTTTATGTTTAGCCAGCCATGAGCCTAGCTCCGTATAATAATTTTTCATTGCCAGCGATGCATCAGTTGCTGCGGTATTAGGGGCAGCATTAACAGTGTGTTGATTAGGTGACGGGTCGCTCTCATTAGCAGAGACAAAGGCGTGGTTTACCTTCGCTTCTTTAGGCTCTGAAGAGGTATTTGCAGGATGAATAAGGGCGGCTGTCTTTATTTTTGGCATGTTTGCAATTTGCTTTTCTGGAGACTGTGTGGGTGTTACGTGCTCTCCCTCAAGGGGGGGCAAAACCGAGCTTTGGGATACTTTTTCAGTCGTGACTTTCTTTGCTGATTCTGCCTTGGCCAGGGTTTCAAAAACAGGCGTTGTTTTTAGTGTTGGTTGCAGCACTTCTTTTGCGGTGCTTGTCTTGGTTTGTGTTTTTAGGCCAGGTTCTGGGCTTGGCTCAATCAGCGCTGTTACGTCTGGTTCAAACTGTGCAACGTTTGTTGGTTCATAGGGTTCAAAATCTGATGCAACTTTAGTAGGCACCAGGTTATCGTTGATAGTGTTTTTAGCCGTTGGCTCGTTAGCTTGTTGATTGCTAGGAGCAGACCTTGTTTGGCTGAGCACGATAGTGGTGCTGCTTGCTGTAGAGCTGTTTGATTTCAGCTCATTCTGGTTAAGAAACTGCCAGACGAGACTAAATGCTACAGCGTGAATGCACACAGCACCTAACAAGGTCATAACGAATGGTTTAGATTGAGCGTACACCTGTCTCTATTTTTAGTTGATGGTTTCAATATATGCCAAATTTAATAGGGCTAGGCAGATACCTGTATTATAGTCTTGCTGCAAAGGAATTGGCTGCAACAAGTTGTCGTAGCCAAAATATAACCCAACTCTATCTAGCCCACATACAGTGATTAACTAATGAGTAATAATCAGACAGTGTATGGCATTCATGCCGTTCATGCCGCGGTGAAAGAGTCTGCACAGACCGTTGACACCATTTACGTTACCAAAGATTGGCAGCGGCAACAGCGTCTGCGCCAGTTGGTGGGCTTTATTGAAAGTAGCGGACTTGAGGTTCAAGTCGAGAATAAGCAAGAACTGGCTCGTTTAGCGGGTGATGAGCGACATCAAGGTGTTGTTGCGCGGCTCAGTGGTGGTGTTTACCCCAAGGGCACTTCCTGCGGGGCGCAACAAAGCTTCTTAAGTCTGGAAGAAATCGTTGCTTATCGTGGTCAAGCACTGTTATTACTGATTCTCGATGGTGTTCAGGATCCGCATAATCTTGGTGCTTGTTTGCGCACCGCTGAGGCGGTGGGTGCCGATGCCATTGTTGCGCCGCGTGATCGTGCGGTGGGGCTGACCGCAGCCGTACGCAAAGTCGCTAGCGGCAGCGCTGAACGGGTGCCCTTTATTACAGTAACCAACTTGGCACGCACCCTGCGCCAACTCAAAGACGAAGGTGTATGGCTAATAGGAGCCGCTGGCGAGACTGAGACTGGTCTTTATGAACAGGATTTAACCGGACCTATAGCCATTGTCATGGGTGGTGAAGAGAAGGGCATGCGTCGCCTGACTCGAGAACAATGCGATGCAGTCGTCGCGATTCCCATGCAAGGTGCGATTGAAAGCCTCAATGTCAGTGTTGCCGCCGCGGTTTGCCTCTATGAGGCCCGGCGCCAGCGTAGTGTCAAGTCACTTAAGTAGTTGTCAGCAACATTATAAGCTCGGTAAGCATGGGTGGTGCCATTGATTTAGCGCCACAATCCCTGTAGAATCGCGCGTTCGTTGGGGGTGTCAACCGTATTATGACGATCTCAGCGGGACGAGAAGCAACCATATGCAAGGCGGGCGAGCGCAGGACTAGCTGTAGCTAATTCAAGCGAGCGTAACGCAGCAGATGGTTGCTTCTCGTCCCGCCCGAAGGGAGCCATTCAAACAGCCCAATGCAGTGTTGCTAAAGCGCCTACTGTTGGTGCAGCCACTTGCAATAGAACCACTATTGTTGCTTAGCTGCGCCTCGCCTTGGACTGTTTGAATGGCTCTGAGGCCGTCATGATACGGTTGACACCCCCCTAACCCCTAGTTTCACTGCATGTCGGCAGGAGGCTTAATCCATTAGGGAGCAAAAAAATGCGACATTATGAAATAGTATTTATGGTTCACCCAGACCAGAGCCCACAGGTATCGGCGATGGTTGATCGCTATAAGGCCATTGTTGAAACGAATGGTGGTACCGTTCACCGCCTTGAAGACTGGGGCCGCCGTCAGTTAGCTTATTCCATTCAAAAAATACATAAAGCGCACTATGTGTTGATGAATGTTGAATGTGGTCAGGCTGAACTCGATGAGCTTGAGCATGCTTTCCGTTTTAATGACGCCGTGCTACGCAGCATGATCATGCGTCGCAATGAAGCTGTCACCGATCAATCTCCGCTAGCGAAATCTAAAGATGATCGTGAGAACAGTGATTATTCAGATAAGTCTGCCAGCAAAAAAGAGTCTACCGAAAAGCCTGCTGCTGAAGCAGCACCAGCGACTGAAGCTGATAAAGCGCCAGCTACTGAGGCTGAGCCAGTCGCTGAAGTGTCGACGCCTACTGCCGAAGCTGAGCCAGCCGTTGAAGTAACCCCAACAGCTGAATAACCTACATAAGATTAAGGAATAGCACAATGGCCCGTTATTTTCGTAGAAAGAAATTTTGTCGTTTTACTGCTGAAGGGACGAAAGAGATCGATTATAAAGATCTAGTGACCCTGAAAAATTACATTACCGAAACAGGTAAAATTATCCCCAGTCGTATTACCGGCACCCGCGCTCGTTATCAGCGTCAATTAGCCGGTGCTGTAAAGCGCGCACGCTTTTTGGCATTGATCCCGTACAGCGATGCGCATTCGTAACACGACTAGTTGCCAGTTTTAGCCGGTTAATTAACAGGCTGTTGAAAAAATCTCATGCGGTACGATACAGCGTTAAAATCTAGCTCAAAATGCTCATTTACTCCGTGTAAACTGCGCTTTTTCGCTGGATTTTGCCTTGTCTCGCACTCGCCTGAGACTTTTTCAACAGCCTGTTAGGTAGAAAAACGCATATGTTTTGGCTCGCGTCATTCATCATGCGGCGACCGCTGAACGCCGTATTAGTAGCCAGTGTCTTTGCGGTATTATCTATTGTTATCCCCCCGTTTAGCTTGCTGAGTGGGGCTGCGGTATCGTTGGTGGTGCTGCGTCTGGGGATAGGCATGGGCGCCAAGGTTATGCTCGGCGCTGGTCTGGTAGTAGCAATTATTGCCTTTGTCGGAACAGGTGGCACAGCCAGTGCAATAGCGGGTTTTGTGCTGATGGCAATGGCCGTAACCTGGTTGCCATTATTATTGTTGTCGTGGGTGCTATACGAGACACGGTCGTTATCTATCACTATGATCGTTGCTGCAATACTGGCTATGGTCGCGGTGGTGGTGATGTATCTTCTAGTAGGCGATACATCGCTTTGGTGGCGACAGGCGTTAGATAAAACCTTTGTTATGACTGCGGCGGGCGCCAATTTGCCGCTTTCGCCAGAGGACTTAGGTCGAGCGCTTGATGCGTTATCGCAGGTAATGACAGGTTTGCTCGGCGCGACGGTATTGCTAAGCCTGATAGGTTCGGTGTTTTTGGCTCGTTGGTGGCAATCATTACTTTATAATCGCGGCGGTTTTCGTAGCGAGTTTTTGGCGTTAAGACTAGACTATCGTCTCAGCATTATCGTACTGTTAGTGTTGAGTTTAATGCTTATCACTAACGGCATTTGGGCACAGTTAGCGGGTGATTTGCTGATTGTATTGCTGGCTTTGTACATGCTGGTTGGTTTGGCTTTAGTGCATAGTCTGGTTGCCTTAACGGGTGCTCATGTAGCGATTTTATTTGCTCTGTATTTGTTGTTGGCGTTTTTATTGCCGCAGATGATGATTTTTTTGGCAGCCGCAGGTTATATCGACAGTTGGCTTAATTTGCGTGTACGTGTCGGGGCGCAAGGTAAAAATAGTAATGATAAATCCGGTGATAATGGAGGCGATGATGAATAGGGCGCCTTGTTACAGTGTTTATAGACTGAGGGTGAAACGATGGATGTAATTCTTGTAGAAAAAGTAGCAAACCTAGGGGATATTGGTTCGATTGTCGCAGTTAAATCTGGTTATGGTCGTAATTTTCTGATTCCTAGTGGTAAAGCAGTATTCGCTACCGATGACAATCGCGCTAAAATTGAAGCAGAACGTGCTGAGCTTGAAGCCAAGGCTGCTGAAGTATTGGCCGCTGCTGAGCTAAGAAAAACAGCGCTTGAAGGCAAAGCGATTACCATTTCTAGCCTGGCTGGTGACGAGGGTAAGTTGTTCGGTTCAATCGGCACCATGGATATTGCTAAAGCGCTGGCTGATGTTGGTGCCGAAGTCAGTAAGCAGGAAGTGCGCCTACCTGAAGGCGCGTTGCGTAACACGGGTGAGTACGAAGTGGTTGTTCACCTGCACCCGGAAATTGACGTGACCGTTAAGCTTGAGATTGTTGCATCTCTTGCAGAAAAAGCCTGAGCACACTGGTCTTGCTGGCTTTATAGTGATAAAAAAAATAGCACTTTGCCACTATAGTTTGGTGGCAAAGTGCGATTAAAATAAATACTAAGCTGCTAGCACATACGCTAGATGTCCTCATTTTTTTGGAGCACCCATGGCTGAACCCGTTGCCCAAGCACCTTTGACGGCCAATACTGAGGCATTGCGTGTTCCTCCTCATTCCATTGAGGCGGAGCAATCAGTATTAGGTGCTTTAATGTTAGATAACCTGTCTTGGGAGCGTGTTGCCGACACCCTTGATGGCCCAGATTTTTATCGCAGCGACCATCAGCTCATTTTTCAAGCCATTGCCAAGCTCGCTGAAAATGGCAGCCCCTACGATGTCGTGACCTTATCGGAAGTGCTTGAGAACAG
>CAYUKF010000040.1:0-1871 GCA_964445215.1 uncultured Thiotrichales bacterium | reverse complement strand
CAGCTCTATTACGGGTGTTGCCACGGGCTTTAAGGATTTAGATGAACTCACTGCGGGTTTACAACAGGGTGACCTCATTATTGTTGCTGGCCGCCCATCTATGGGCAAGACTGCGTTTGCCATTAACATTGCTGAGCATGTTGCCATAAAAGGTGATAAGCCCGTTGCTGTGTTCAGTATGGAAATGCCAGGCGAGCAATTGATTATGCGTATGCTGTCCTCGCTAGGGCGTATTAATCAGCAACGCTTACGTACTGGTAAGCTTGATGACACTGACTGGCCACGATTAACTTCAGCGATTGGTATTCTACAAGACGTTAAATTATTTATTGATGACAGTGCTGCCTTAACACCGGGCGATATCCGCGCTCGATCACGACGCTTAATGCGCGACAATAATGGCGAGTTAGGCTTGATCGTGGTTGACTATTTACAGTTAATGCAATCACCGCGATCAGCAGAAAACCGTACCACAGAGATATCCGATATTTCACGTTCACTTAAAGCCTTGGCAAAAGAGTTAAGTGTGCCGGTTATTGCGTTGTCACAGCTCAATCGAAGTCTTGAGCAGCGACCTAATAAACGTCCAATAATGTCAGACCTGCGTGAATCAGGCGCTATTGAGCAAGATGCTGACGTGATTGCCTTTATCTATCGCGATGAAGTCTATAACGAAGAAAGCCCTGATCGTGGCATCGCAGAAATTATTATCGCTAAACAGCGTAATGGCCCCATTGGTATGAAGAAGCTAACCTTTCTTGGGGAATACACACGCTTTGAAAACTATATCCCTGACTCGTTTAGTATGCCGCCCGAAGGCTTTCAATGACCCAGGGCGCAGTTGCCCTCATCAATACCAATGCGTTACAGCATAACCTCTCTTGTGTACGAGCCGCAGCACCTAATAGTCGTGTCATAGCGGTAATCAAAGCTGATGCCTATGGTCATGGCATGACAAAAGTGGCGCACGCCTTGTCTGCCACCGATGTCTTTGGTGTTACGCGGCTCGACGAAGCATTAGCCCTGCGTGAGGCGGGCATCGCCCATCGATTGTTATTAATGGCAGGCGTTACTACGAGTGATGAGTTACGTACCGCTGCACAAAAACGCGTGCAGCTCGTGGTACATAATTTTGATCAAATCGATATGCTTGAACATGTACGTATCGCAACACCCGTGCAAGCATGGTTAAAGCTTGATATTGGTATGCATCGACTCGGTTTTTCACCATCTCAATTTGCTCAAGCATGGCAGCGTCTTAAGGAATGTTCGGCGGTTGCTGGAACGCCACACATCATGGCACACTTTAACAATGCTGATGATCGGGCTGATTCAATCACCGTTGAACAATTAGCTCGATTCGAACGACTTAGTGAACCATGGCAGACCGAGCGTAGTGTGGCCAATTCAGCTGCTATTCTTTCTCAGCCAGAATCACATTACCAGTGGGTGCGCCCTGGCATTATGCTCTATGGTGTGTCGCCTTTTGTTGACGGCCTGGCAGAGGCTGAAGACCTTCAGCCAGTCATGAGTTTATCAACCGAGTTGATTGCCATTCAGCATTTACGTCAGGGTGAGCGTGTTGGTTATGGTGGTACATGGCAATGCCCCAGCGATATGCGTATTGGTATTGCCGCTATTGGTTATGGTGATGGCTATCCACGTCATGCTGAATCAGGTACTCCCGTGTTGGTAGGTGGTCAGCGCAGCCAAATCATAGGTCGTGTTGCAATGGATATGATTACCATTGATCTGCGTGATATGCCCGACGCCACTATTGGTGATACTGTGACACTATGGGGTGAAGGTTTGCCAGTAGAAGAGGTGGCGCAGCACGCCAAGACAATCCCTTATGAGCTACTGTGTGGCGT
>CAYUKF010000039.1:0-11454 GCA_964445215.1 uncultured Thiotrichales bacterium | reverse complement strand
CCTAATGGTTCTTTCGTCTATACCCACGATGGCAGCACAAATGCCTCAGACACGTTTACTTATAGGGCGAACGATGGCAGCGCACAATCAAATGTCGCTACTGTCAGCTTGAGTATCGATATCAATATTCCGCCATCTGCTGCGCTATTCTGTGACAACACCGCTGAAAGTGCTACTTTTAACGGCGACTTGAATAGCGTTGTTAGCGACCCTGACGACACACTATTAGAATTCACCCAGCTAAGCGATCCGACTAGTGGCACAGTCAGCAACTTTGGCGTCGATGGTACGTTTAGTTATATACCGACTGGTGATTTTCGCGGAACAGACAGCTTCACGTTTATGGTTGATGACCTGAACGGTGGTACCGCAACAGAGACTGTTCAAATCATCGTCGGTCGTACTCGTATCATGCCGTTGGGGGATTCTATTACTCGCGGATCAGGCTCGCGAATAGGCAGTGGGATGGAGCCTCCGCCGATAGGTGCAACACTGGATCCGCTACCTGAGTTTGAAGTCGGTTATCGACAAAGCTTATTTGACTCGTTGAACAATAATGACTTCGCCGTTGACTTTGTCGGCACGCAATCTTCCGTATCAGTAGTCGATTTCGCCGAAAATCAACATGAAGGGCACCCCTCCATCGGTGCTGATGATATTGTCAACGGCCGCATGGATGTGACGACAAACAGTATCATTAACTTTGTTGGCCTCATTGGCCTTGTGGATGCGCTTGGCTCTGACCCAAACCCAATTGATATTATCCTATTGCATATTGGTACGAATGACATTAGCGGTAGCAGCCCTGATCCTGTGAATACAATTGTAGGCAGCGTAGAAAGTATATTGACAGCCATTGATAACATCAACACAGATATAGTCGTCGTGCTAGCCAGAATTATTGGCCTTAGAAATAATACCGTCGGAGATAATGACGACCCTAACAACGACAATGTGCTTGCTCTCAATAACGCAGTGGTTGCTATGGCGCAGACCCGTATAAACAACGGTGATAACATTATCATTGTTGATATGGAGTCTAACCTTGACCCTCAAACCATGCTACACGACGATACCAGTGGTGCACACCCTACCGCAGCAGGTTATGAGATTATGGCCGATATCTGGTTACGACCCCTAGCAGGGGGCACTATGGGTACGGCCACTGGCACTGGTGTCGCAAGCGCTGTAGGAGAATTCGACGGCAATGCGCTATTAGCTCGCTGCCCAGCGTAAGTAGAGTAAGCTGCTACAATCCTCTCAAACAAACATAGTGTGGGAGGGACTGTTGTTTTCAAAAAAAACCAAAGCAGGTAAATACGCAAAGCGTTGGTGCCGGTTTTGGATGCGTTTTAGCTGGTCACCACTAATCTCTCCTATTGCAACCCGTCTGGTTGAACTGCTAGCCCCGCCCCATTTCGATCGTGTATCGCTCTCGTATATGCACCCTAAAGGGTACATTGCCAGCGATGCTGAGATATATCACAACAATCTACTTCTTGGTGAACACATATACATTGGCAAAAATACCTTGGTTTTCCAAAGAACGGAAGACAGCAGCATAGAGCTAAAAAAACATGCCGTCATCCATGAAAATGTCTTCGTTGAAAGTGGGCAAGGCGGCAAACTAATACTTGGCGAATATTCAAGTATTCACCCCAATTCGTTGATCATGGCCTATTGTGGCTCGATTATTATTGGTGAGCGCGTGATGATTGCATCAAATTGCGCCCTCTACCCTTATGATCATGGTGCTGAGCTGGCAACACCTATCGCCGATCAAGCCTTAACAAGTAAGGGGCCTATTATTATTGGTGATGGCGCGTGGTTAGGCACAAGGGTGATTGTGCTCAGTGGCGTTACCATAGGCAGCGGCGCGATTATTGGCGCCGGATCTATCGTCACTAAAGACATCCCAGACAACGCCATTGCCGTTGGCAGCCCAGCAAAAGTTGTCAAGATGAGACTGTAGCAGCCGCTAGTTTACTGAGCGACACATCAAGTTACCATACCATTAATTAATCGAGAGCTTATTCATGACAGAGCCGAAAAAGCCTTTTTTTACTGTCGCTATCACTACCTACAATCGCGCTGATTCTTATCTACCAGAAACGTTAAAGAGCGCGCTGGCACAAACACATGATGATCTGGAGATTCTGGTTTCTGATAACGGCTCATCAGACAGCACAGAACAATTGATTGCGTCATTTAGCGACCCAAGGCTCAAATATTATAAACACCTGAAAAATATTGCTCCGCGTGATCATTTTCGGTTTTGTATAGAAGAAGCAAAAGGCCAATACGTTTTAATACTGCACGATGATGACACCATCGATGCCAATTTCGTTGCCACTTGTGCAAAATATGTTGCCGGCTCAAATCAGTATGGGCTTATTCAAACTGGCGTTAGGCTCATGGATGTTAACAGTCAATTTATAGAAGAAAAACCCAACAAGTTAACCCGTCCTAACGCAACAAATTTCATGGTTGAATGGACTAAGGGAACGTCCTCGCTTTATTATTGTAACGTCATGTACAACAGAGAGCACATGATTAACGTTGGCAATTTCCATTCGAAGACAAATTATTATTTAGACTTGGCCGCCAATTTTCGTCTTGCCGCAACATATCCAATATTGGCGATCGAAGAAGTCATTGCCAGTTTTCGTGTCGGTAACGCGAGCCTGGGAACGACGGAGAAATTCGATGCCCGCATCGATGAATCAAAGTACATCGTTGATTTAATGGCATCACTAGTCCCTGAAAACAGCAAACTACTCAGAGATGCAGGCAATAAATTCTTTTCAGCACGTATGCTGCGTTACGCTGACGAGTTACCTACTAATTTACTATCTCGATTCCATCATTACAAAATGATTTCAAATGCGTTTGGCAAACAATTTGGGCTGATTCATATAGTGCGAAGGCTTGTCCGCAAACTTCGACAGGGTTGACAACAAACCTTATGGTTCTCACCCCTAATAATTGATTGCGATTCAATCTAAACGACCTGAAAGGCGTTTGTCAGATAGCGTAGGATTCACCATCAATAGAGAGAGATTCTTAAGGTTTATAAACAGTCTGCCACTCTAATTTAGGTCGCACAGCGCCTGGCATATCACCAACCCATTGCCCACGAGCAGAGCTGCCTTGCATCTTATCCACCACTTGAAACATCGCCATACCTTCAACTCTAAAATGCTTCAAACGTCGCGGTTCGTATTCGTGCATAGCAACACTGACTGTAAACATCCCCTCCGACAAAAAATTAGCTGGAATAGATGCGGTACTATGATAAATACCAGTCGGCCTGGGTCTATGAGTCCACTCTGGATCTTGATCGAGCGCCACAAACAGATTAACTCCATGCTCATTTTCCAACCAGAATGAAGGAGCGAGCACATGCCCTGCTTCCCTTATTTCAAACTCCATTGAAATTTTGACGACATGCTCAATATTCACCACTGGACATAGCTTCATATCATCATCCAACACGCGAATAGCCCGTAAGCGAACGGCATCTGTGCCAGGAGACTTCTTGTCAGCATCCCAGCTGTACTCCGCACCGCCGCCACCAATATCTAAATACATAGGAATAACGTCTTGAACAGAACCATCTTTGACGATCCGCCCTGAGTCCAGCAATATCCCTCTGGTACACATACGTGAAATTGCCGGCATGCTGTGCGAGACAAACAATACTGTTTTACCGCTTTCACCAACAGATTGCATTTTGTCTAAACACTTTTTCTGAAATTGAGCATCACCAACCGCTAACACCTCATCAACTATCAGTATCTCTGGCTCTAAATGCGCAGCAACAGCAAATGCCAGCCTCACTCTCATGCCGCTTGAATAACGTTTCACTGGCGTATCGAGAAAGGCTTCTACCTCGGCAAAATCGACAATTTGATCAAAGCTTGCGTCAATTTCCTTCTTTTTCATTCCAAGAATGGTGCCGTTGAGATAGATGTTTTCCCTACCCGTCAACTCAGGGTGAAAGCCTGTGCCAACTTCAAGCAAGCTGCTTATTCTGCCACGAATGCTGACCTCACCCTTTGTTGGGGCAGTGATCCGTGAAAGCACTTTTAACAAGGTGGACTTGCCTGCGCCATTAGCGCCAATTATGCCGACGACCTCTCCACGCTTAACATCAAAAGAGACGCCATTTAGAGCACGCAATATATTATCGCCACCGACCCCATCTTGACCATCATCAGAGAAGTCATAAAGAGAACGGTATTTACGGTAATTTTTTAGCGGACTTTTAAGAAACGATATTAGCGCTGCAGCCGCGCTATCACTGCTCTCTTCTTTCGCCCCTAGACGATAGATTTTATGTAAGTCATTAACCTGAATGGCGATGTCTGAACTCATTTTTATAATACCCTGAAATTAAATCACATCTACAAAAACACGCTCAACACGCTTAAAGTAAAATGCACCACTAATTAATATCAACACAGCAACAATCGTACCCGGAATAATATACTGCCATTCATAGGCAACACCCAACAGACAAGAACGAAACCCTTCGATAACAGCCACTATTGGATTTAGCGAATAAAGTAATCGGTATGCTTCGGGAATGCTTGATGAGCTATAAACAATTGGCGCGGTATACATCAGCATACGGATACCGAAACCCATCGCAAATTTAACATCACGATAGCGTATCGCCAAAGCAGATAACCATAAACCGACACCCAGCGGGACGCTCATCATGAGTAAAACAAACAAGGGTAGAAGTAACAAATTCCATGTCGGTGCAATACTATAGTAGAACATTATCGGTACGATGATTAACAACGAAATAGAAAAATCAACCAACTTTGCCAACACTGGAGTTGATGGATAGATCAAGCGAGGAAAATAGACCTTGCCCAGTATGCTCTGGTCTGTGACAAGACTTTGACTTGAAGCAACCATCGCTTCGGACATATATGTCCAGGGGATAATAGCAACAGTGACAAACAATAAATAGGGGATATCATCAGTGGGGATTTTAGCTATTTTACCAAAGATCAAAGTAAATATAGCTATCTGTATCGCTGGGTTTAAAATCGCCCACATAAATCCTAAAATAGTCTGTGCATAAAGAACTTTTATATTTCTCCACACCAGGAAATAGAATAAATCTCTATAGTCCCACAACTCCTGTAATACTTGCTTAGACCAACCGGTATCTGGCGTTAATATAATTTTTCTATTTTTTTCTTCGTGCTCTGACATTACAGGAACCCAAGTTAGGTTATTATTCTAAGTTCGACAAAATACCTTAATATGGCGGCTCGTGAGCATATCTGACTCATTGAGCCTTCGCCAATCGAGTGCGTATAGCAAGGTCGCTAGCTGCCTCTAAACTAGCAACGTCATTTAAATTAATATAATGACCCGTGAGCTCGTACAAGGAAACGCTATGGCCGTCTCGAATCAGCTCATCTATAAAATTTACAAACTCGATTGATGGACGACCACTATCATAAGCGGACTCAAGCAGTTCAAAAACTTTCGGTGCCAATATAAAATTGGCCATACCCAGAATATCGTTTGTAATATTAACCGGGTTCTCTATCAATCGAATTACACGCTTTCCGTCACACTCCACAGAAAAGTTTTTCTTAATTAACTCTGGATCATCAACTCGCTTTACCGCAATCACGGCCGATGACTCGCTGTATGAACACTTTGCGAAATCCCCATGATTTGTCTCTAAGTAGAACTCATCACTCAACATAACGCATGCGTGACGTCCAGCAAGGTAGGGCTTGGCAAGCAATACAGACCATGCCCAACCTTTATCAAGATGCTGGTTTTCCACATAAGTTATCCTAACGCCGAATTCCTTACCCTCAGCAAACGTGTCTCGAATCGAGTCTCCCATATAACCAAGAGTAATCACTATTTCTTCGATACCGAACTCGTCTCTCATTATCGAGATAAGGCGTGATATATTCGACTGACCATCAATTGAAAAAATACCCTTGTGCATCTCATAGCTGTACGGTCGGGCACGAACCCCACTCCCAGCTGCTGGGATTATGCCAAGCAACGACGATGTCATTTCACTAGCTCCATAGAATTAACATTTGTGTAAAACGACCCTACGGTCGACTCAAACTTCTCAATAGTATTGATTTTATCGTGCCTCGATAATAACAAACGAGATAGTTCGATATTCATAATTTCAAGCTTAGACCTAATCTCTAGATCTTCAATATCACGAATATCAGCAACCCCTGCAATTCCAAGCGTTCTTCGAGCAAGAGAACATGCGCAGAACCCTATAGAATCATGCAAAATCTTCAACATAAAGCTTTTTTTATATTCTCGTAGTTCCTCATCAGCAAGAAAACCGCCTGTAAGCATTGCGGATTCGCCTTGCGCATCCCACAGCTCTAGGAAGCGAGCTTCGAATCTTTTCCATATATTTGTTGTTTCAGCTAAAAGCCAATTCCGATAGGAATCACCCTTGCTGTGAAAAAAATGTGACGTGTAACTTAAAAGAAAGTTTGCAATAATTTTTCCAACATCGAAACCGAATGGTCCAAAGAACGCAAATTCCGTATCAATAATATAGGTCTCTTGCTGGTTTGCCATCAAAGACCCTGTGTGAAAGTCGGCATGAAGAAGCGCATCTGTTTTCGTTAAAAATAATTCTTTAAATTTCAACACTCCTAACTTGTATTCAGTGTCACATCTTAAATTCGTATTTGCAAATTCATTTGTAATTGGGTTCGAGTAATTTGACTCGTGCTCCATATAGGGGAAAGTAAAAACAAATTCTTCCGTGAGCTTGCAAAGTTCATCATTGAGATTAAATTGATCCATCAAGTGACGGCGTTCAATGCTGCCCATACCAAGAGTGCTAGTATGAAAAAGCGTCTCAGCCAAAAAAGTGCCTATGTCATGCCCTATCTTTGAAAACACTACCCCACCGATCATGCTATGACGAACAACGGTATGGCTATCTAGAGTCTGCATCACGAGCACACTCATCTCTTCATCGGAATGATAAATAACTGGCACAAACCCAGGAACCAAATCATTGTAAGTGCGTAATGCCCTGATCTCATAGATCATTCTGTTGCGACTTAATGGCCATGACTCACCTGCCATTCTCAGATAGGGAACGGCTTGCTTAAGCACAACAGAACGATCAGGGGAATTTGACCGACGTATTTTATAAACGTAATTGAGATTGCCGTCCCCTATCTCCTCAATATCAAGACCCACCCCTTCTCCAAGGACTTCCATAACTTTCGGAAGCCCACTTAAATACTCAGGAATAGAGTTTTTATCTAAAATTTTATATGTCATTTATTCGCAATAGATATTTTGCCATCAGCCAAATCAGTTGGGCTATATTTTGGGTGATTTGGGTTTACCACTTGGGTTTTGTTTAATATGCTATCGTGAAGCTTGCCGTTGGACATACAAACATCACTCTTGCTGAGATCCCACGGGTTGCCATTGAAATCTGTAACCATTCCGCCAGCCTCTTGTACGCAAACTGCGCCAGCGGCGATATCCCAGGGCGATATGTTTAGAGTTACGAATGCATCTACCCGACCAGAGGCTACCGTATATGCCTCTATAGCCGCTGACCCCATCTTGCGAAAATCTTTGATTGATTTGTTCAGCACGTAACTCATCATTGCAAAACGGTCATTGTTCAAATCACCACCAGGGCATCCAACAATATAACCTCCACTAAGCTCGGCTGTGTCGGAAACATAGACCGGTCTCCCATTTAAAGTGCAACCATGACCTTTACGTGCCACGGCAAGCTCTTCTATATAAGGCGCAAAAATTACTCCCGTAATGGGTACATTCTCATAGGCTAAACACACTGAAACAGCAAAAAATGGGTTGTGATTAACATAGTTAGAGCTACCATCAAGCGGATCAATAATCCATGTGTATGGGCTACTACCGTTGTCAACTTGGCCGGTCTCTTCAGTGAGTATATTATGCTCAGGGTGTCGCTCAGAGATTACATCGATAATTATCTGGTCAGCCTCGTTATCGAGTGAAGACGTAATCTCCTTTGTCAAACCTCTATTTGAAACAGATAACGTATCTTCGCCATATACCTCAACATGGTGGCGTTTATATTTGCTTAACAGGTGTTTCCCTGCCGAAACCGCAACATCAACCGCCGTTTTTGTAAAAAATTCCATCGCCACATACTCCGCACAAAAATAATTTTCAGATTAAATGATCTATTATTAAACATAATTAAAATGGCTCAAATTCCTTCTTATTACATCAGCCAAATTTTGCATTTTATATTAATTCGTATATTGATAACTACAAATTAAATTTTATTTAGAAGATAAAACCCAAAAATATTTGGGGGCTGCGAAAGCAAGCCCAAGATTTTTTCACTTTCTCTCAATCAATAGGTCGCTTAAAAAGCTCCAAAAATTAAGCCAGCATATACGTTTTAAATAGGTATAACGACCCGAGCCAAAAGGCTAATGCCAGGCACTCCCAACTTATTGCCTCGTCAAGAATGTATCTTGCACACAAAATTACCACTCTTAATCAGCTAAGCTGCTGCCAACTAGATATAGCGGCTACAGATAAAGACTCTTAAACTCATCTCAAAGAACACGTAAAATATATCACTTAAGGAATCTCTGAACAAGCCAAGCTTACGTGACCAACACCCTTAGAAGCCATTTTTTGAAGATGTTTAAGCATTTTTTATTTTTACTTGTGCTTGCTATCTTATTTACCTTGAGTCTAGGAAAGTTACTAAATTCAGGGTGGAACTGTCCTACTAATTTCCCTCAAGGTCAGTATAAATTTGAATCCCCCCAAAAGCAATGGGAGTCAAAAATAGAAGATTCTCGCAAACTAAAAGGCAAGAATTTTCTATGAAAAAATCAAAACGAACAAACAGTTGGATATTAGCGATCTTAAAGCAGAACGAAGCTAGCATATCAGTGCCTGGTTTATGCCGTGAACACAGCTTGAGTAATACGTGTTTTTTATCAGTGGCGGGCCAAATTCGGTGATATGGGTGCTTTACTAATGAAGCGTATGAAGGAATTAGAAGATGAAAACCGACGTCTTAAAAAAATGTACGCCGAAGAGAAGCTATAGCTGGAATCATAAACGTATCTACCGTATATACAGAGAGCTAGAACTGAATTATCACATCAAGCCGAAGCATCGCATTAAACGTGACAAACCAGAAACACTGAGTATTCCTGATGCGATCAATCAAGTTTGGTCGATGGGTTTCATAAGTGACTCATTAATTGATGGGTGCAGCCGAGATGATGACACTTGCAAGTATTAACGAAATACGGGCATAGTCAACACAGCTATATCGTAATAAAAAGGAAGGGTCTAAAAATTACGGGGAGCAAGCGATAGTTACATTGCCTATCAACATACCATTAAGCGATTGGCACCATTGATTTGCCATCTCAACATAGCCGTCACCATTAGGATGTAAACCATCTACAGAGTAAAGAGGTGGAAAATTTAGGCCATTTAGCTCACTAATTGTGAATCTCTGATATAAATCAGGCCCGAGCAACACATTAGAATTTGCGTTCTCAACGACAGTTTCCGCTATGACATCGCGGAACTCAGCAGCCACGCTGATTCCTCCATTATCATTTAAGGATGCCATTGGCGTAGCCAACATTACTTTCACTCCCTGACCCAAAATGGTGTCGATCATGACCTGGATATAGTCTTTATACGTAGCAGGGTTAGATGTATTAGCTGGCACGCCTAGACCAGATGGCAACAAGTTATTTATCAGGTTATTGGTGCCAATTTTCAATAACACTATATCAACAGATGGATGTCTTGGTAGCGCCGTGGTTAACCTGGTCGCAGCTGAAACAATATCTTCGCTGTTGTACGTATCTGAAAGTATGCTAACCGTTAAACCAGGGTTATCAGCAGACAATAAATCCAACAACCGTGGGTCATAACCACTACTCTCGTTGCGCCCAGCATTAATACCTACAATAGCTAGGTCATCGCTAACGATACTATCACGGATACCCTCAGAAATGCTGTCGCCAACAGCCAGCAAAGTAATGCCGTTAACACCAATGGCCGCCGATTCGTCTGCAGCCTCAAAATTTGATAAACGTGATACACCATTAAAATCTAACGCATAGGCACGAACAACATGATTAACCGAAGAAGAACCGACAGCAAAGCTCTGTATAAACGGTGGTAGAGCATCAATATCTTGCAGTACTATTTCGTTCGCCTCACCCTCATTTAATACAAACTCGACACCCCCTACCAGCGTTGAATTTGATGTCACTATTGCTTCCACATCAATAACTCCTCCAGCACCAACTGAAAACTCGACTGGACCAACCAAGCCTATTACTGGCTGTTCAGGGGCGGAAAGCACTGACAAATTATCGAATAGACAACTGACACTTTTGGAACAAAATAATCCTACGCCACTGCCATTTTCGCCAGAATCAGCAACGGAGATCACCTGCTCTCCATCTTGAAATACAACAATTACACCATTTTGACGAATAACTCTAATATTAATCCATTGATCAAGCGGGTAACTGAGGGAACTACTACCGAGCTGTGAAAAACTACCATTATTTTTTCTCAATAGATTTCTTTCACCACCACGGCGATCAACTTCATATCTATAGTAATTATCATTGTTAGTACGATTGAAAATCACCCCCATAAAGCCACGAAATTGACGATTCGGACCAGAGAGAGTGTTATCCCCAGTTTCCGCACGCAGCCTGACACGAAGGTCAAACTCTGCCAAACCAGGATTAATAAAGCGATATGTGCCTGTTGTAACGCTATTTATTGCGTCGATATCAAAACAAGGTCTATTTTGATATAAAGCATTGTTGACGCCATCAGATAAAGGAGAAGCTAACTCCTGCCAATTTTGCAATCGCCCACCGCCGCCACTCGCGCATTCATTAACTTGCGACCATGCACCAGCGCTAGGGCTCGAAGCACCAAGAATGGCATTGTTAAAATAATCTTCAAAAACAATATTCTGACTACCAAGCAAATTAGAAAATGCCTGCAACTCTGCCAAACCAGGCGCACCGTTAAAGCTATCAATAGAGACTAAGATAGAATCTACAATTATCTGTGGATCAATAGGTATATCACGCACAGCGCCATTGTTAGGCAATGTTCCCGTCTGAATTGTTGCCCCAACTGTAGCGCCATTTAAACTAAAGCTTAATGATGCTGCGGTCACCTGGTCTGTCAAACCGGGGAGATCATGTAATGATATTTGACTCAAATTAATTGGGTTATCGAAAGACAGCTCGATAGTCGGGCTTGAGTCCGTCGCAACCCAACCATTATCAAGAATCGCATCGGTAGCCTCAAATTGAGAAGCAGCATTTAATGCTGAAGAAACCGTTACTTGTGAATAAAGCGCTTCGTTAAATAAGTCCGTTGCCCCGCCAC
>CAYUKF010000038.1:0-11468 GCA_964445215.1 uncultured Thiotrichales bacterium | reverse complement strand
CTGCTAACCTTAGTGATCTTGCTGAAGCCGTTGCTAAGCAACGGTTTCGTGAGGATCTTTATTACCAATTAAATGTATTGCCCTTACACATTCCACCTTTGCGCGATCATTCTGAAGATGTACCAGAGTTGCTGGAGTATTATGTTGAACATTTTGTTGTGTCAGAAGGTTTGTCTTATCGTGGTTTTAATACCGCAGCGCAGAATAGATTGCGTAACTACGGCTGGCCTGGCAATGTGCGTGAGTTGAAGAATCTGGTACAACGCTTATTAATATTGGGTGGTAAAGGCGACGTTGAATTGCAAGAAGTTGACTTGGCCTTGGGTGCTGCAACGGTTGCGGCTAGTACTGAGTCGCCAATGGATTTCAATTTGCCCTTACGTGAGGCGCGGGAACGTTTTGAAAAAACCTATCTTGAGCATCAGTTAGAGCTAACTAAAGGTAGTGTTGGCAAGGTGGCGCAGCGTACGGGTATGGAGCGGACACATTTATACCGGAAAATGCGCGCACTAGGAATCAATATTAAGCGTGATTCGGCTGGGGATGCTTGAGTTGGTTAAAATGGTTTCGAAACAGTTTAGAAGAGTGGCCTTATTCACTAAGAACACTCTCCTAGCAGAGAATTTAACAAGGCAATATCAAGCGCCGCTTTTGCTGGCGACGACATAAAGCGGATACACAATGAAAATAATCATTCTTGGTGCAGGTCAGGTCGGCTCATCAGTTGCGGAAAATCTGGCTAGTGAAGCGAACGATATCACCGTCGTTGATGTCGACTCAAATAAGCTGGCGACACTGCAGGATCGCCTGGATATTCGTACCGTTATAGGTTGCGCATCACATCCACATGTACTGGAAAAAGCTGGTGCTGCGGATGCTGATATTATTTTAGCGGTGACCAACAGTGATGAAACTAATATTGTCGCCTGCCAGATTGCCTATACCCTGTTTCATACGCCGACCAAAATCGCCCGTATTCGAGCCACAGAGTATTTGTCTTATCCACAGTTGTTTGTGCAAGAGGCAATGCCAATTGATGTGCTGATTAGTCCGGAACAGGTATTGACGGATTATGTGCGCAAACTTATCGAATACCCTGGTGCCTTGCAAGTGCTCGATTTTGCAGATGGCAAAGTACAGTTAGTTGCGGTGCGCGCGTACCAGAATAGCCCGTTAGTTGGCCATCCTTTGCAAGATATGCGCGATCATATGCCCAAGGTTGAGTGGCGAGTGGCAGCCATCTTTCGTCAAGGTAAGCCTATTCTTCCTGATGGTGACACCATCATTGAAGTTGATGATGAAGTATTTTTTATTGCCGCAGTAAAAAATATTCGGCCTATCATTAATCAATTGCGCGGCGTTGATCGTTCCAATAAACGTATCATGATTGCTGGCGGTGGCAATATTGGTTTGCATCTGGCTGAAGCCTTAGAGAACGATTATCAAGTCAAAGTGATTGAGCGCGACCCCAACCATGCACGCGAAATCAGCGAACGCCTTGATAAGACGATCGTGCTTGTTGGTGATGCCGCTGATCAAGAATTGCTGCAAGAAGAAAACATTGCTAATACCGATGTATTTTGTGCGGTCACTAATGATGATGAAGCGAATATTTTATCCTCATTGTTAGCTAAGCGACTTGGTGCCAACAAGGTCATGGTGTTAATCAACCGTGCCGCCTATGTTGATTTGATTCAAAGTGGCGAGATTGATATTGCCATTTCCCCACAGCAAGCAACCATTGGTGGTTTGTTAACCCATGTGCGTCGTGGCGATGTCGTTGTCGTGCATTCATTGCGACGTGGTGCAGCAGAAGCGATTGAGGCAGTTGCGCATGGTGACCCATCGTCGTCTAAGGTGGTTGGTCGACGGTTGGAACAGATTAAATTGCCCCCAGGCACCACCATCGGCGCTATTGTGCGTGGTGAAGAAGTTATCATTGCCCACCATGATGTGGTGATCGAGGCAGAAGATCATGTGATTTTATTTATGGTTGATAAGCGCCGTATTCACGAAGTTGAACGTTTATTCCAAGTAGGGATCACCTTCCTTTAGCCGACGTTATCGTCTAGCGGTCAATACTATGCAACTACGCGTCATTCAACGCATCCTCGGTCTATTGCTAATGGTCTTTAGTGTCACCATGTTGCCACCGGTATTGGTTGGTTTGATTTATGGTGACGGTGCTATTGGCGCTTTTCTTATCGGTTTCTTAGTGACTTTTGTGGCAGGATTTTTATTGTGGTTGCCAGTGCGGCGTTTTGTTCGTGACCTGCATTTGCGCGATGGCTTTATCATTGTGGTGATGTTCTGGAGTGTCTTGGCCTTGTTCGGTTCTTTACCGTTTATGTTAGGGCCGGAGTTAAATATGTCATTTACCGAGGCACTTTTTGAATCAATGTCTGGCCTGACCACAACAGGCGCCACCGTGATTATTGGTATCGACACTTTGCCTAAGGCGCTGTTATTTTATCGGCAAGAATTACAGTGGTTAGGTGGTATGGGAATTATTGTCTTGGCTGTTGCCATACTGCCCATGTTTGGTATCGGCGGTATGCAGCTTTATCGTGCCGAGACCCCGGGTCCGATGAAAGATAATAAATTAACACCACGTATTACCGAGACAGCTAAAGCATTATGGTATATCTACTTGGGTCTGACGGTGAGTTGTGCCCTTGCCTATTGGGCTGCCGGCATGTCGGGGTTCGACGCGATTAGTCATAGTTTTTCCACTGTCGCGATTGGTGGTTTTTCAACGCATGATGCCAGTATTGGTTATTTTAATAGTGCCGCTATTGAAGGTGTCGCCATCATATTTATGCTGCTGGCAGGGGTTAACTTTGCTTTGCATTTTGTTGCAGTAAGAAACATGCGCGTTAGCGCTTATTGGGCCGACGCCGAGTTTCGTGCTTATCTCTCTGTGCTGTTTATTGTAGCGGTGATTGCCTGTAGCTATCTTTATTTTAATCACACGTTTGATAGCGTTGGTAGCACTATCCATCATGGTTTGTTCCAAGTGATATCGATTGGTACCACTGCAGGTTTTACAACGGCGGATTATCATACTTGGCCAGGTTTTTTGCCCGCATTGTTGTTGTTACTAAGTTTTGTCGGTGGTTGCGCCGGCTCGACGGGTGGTGGCATGAAAGTGATTCGCGTGTTACTGCTCATTAAGCAAGGCTCGCGTGAAATTTTACGTCTTATTCATCCCAATGCCGAGATACCGGTCAAGGTCGGTGGGGTTAGCTTGTCGCCGCGTGTTATGCAATCCGTTTGGGGGTTTTTTGCTTTTTACGTGATGGCCTTTTGTTTTATGTCTTTAATGCTTGCAGCGACAGGGCTGGATCTTGTCTCAGCATTTTCTGCGGTGGCAGCGTGTATGAATAATCTTGGCCCTGGTTTAGGTGAGGTGGGATCGAATTATGCCTCGGTATCGCCAATTGGTAAGGGTATTCTCTGTTTTGCAATGTTGCTAGGCCGGTTGGAAATTTTCACTTTATTGGTGTTATTAACCCCCGCTTTTTGGCGCGCATAAAGTGTCGTTTATTTAGGCGCGTAATTTAGAGATCATAGGGATTACGGCTACCATCAGGCCGTTGTCGAAAGCGTTTATAACTCCATTGATATTGTTCGGGAGCCATGCGGATGCATTGTTCGACAGTACGATTCATTGAAGTGACGGCGATATTGATGTCATCGTTATAGGCCTTATCATCAGCATCAATGGCAAAGAGCTTATAACCTTGACCCTGCGGTAGACGTTCAGCAAAGCCAAAAATAATTGGTGCACCAGTCTTTTTTGCTAATTTGACCGCCAGAGTCATGGTATTGGCTTCGATGCCAAAGAAGGGACTAAAGATACCGTTACCAGCAGGTGGCTCCTGATCGGGTAACAGCCCAATGATTTCTCGTTTTTGTTTGAGTGATTTAAACAGTTGCCGTGCACCGAGTTCATCGGTAGCAACGAGTGTTGCGCCAGTACGCTGCCGAGCCGCAGTGAGCCAGTGAGCAAGCGCTTTCATTTTTGGTGGCTTGTAGAGAAAAGTCGCTGGATACTGGCTGCCGATATAAAGCCCGGCGATCTCCCAGCAACCAAGATGAGGGGTAAGCAATATCACCCCGCGATCTTGTTTGACCGCCTGTTCTAGCTGTTCCTCACCTTCAATGGAATGAATAAGAGAGAGTAAACGTTGTTTTGACCAACACAGCATGGCGCCGGTTTCCAGTATTGAGATACCGGTATGCATCAGACTTTGTTTTGCAAGATTGGCTTTTTCTACCGGATTAAGTTTGGGCCAACATAGATCAATATTGATGCGAGTGTTACGACGCAGCCGAGTCGGAAGCCAATAAAGACAGAGACCTATCAATTTGCCGACACCCTGTGCAACGCGCAGCGGTAATAAGGCAATAAGGCGAATAAATATCTTGATAAGAATGCAGCGCATAGTTGATATAAAGTGAATATATTTAATTCATTCAGTAGGTTGGGCGAGTTAATGCTAAAATAAATCGTTTATTTAGCGATATTTCATAATGTTCCCATATTGTATTTTTTCATAGAGCCACGAGTAGTATGTCATTGCAAGCAAATCAGCCTGAAACACTTACGCAGCTATTAGCAAGTCGTATTGCCATTCTCGATGGTGCCATGGGCACGATGATTCAAGGCTATGGTTTGCAAGAAGCTGATTATCGCGGCCAGCGTTTCGCCAATCACCCCTGTGATCTTAAAGGCAATAACGATTTGCTGTCTATCACTCAACCGAAGATTATACGGGATATTCATACCGCCTACCTTGAGGCGGGCGCGGATATTGTCGAGACCAATACCTTTAACTCAACGACCATAGCGCAAGCCGATTATCAATTGGAGTCCGTTGCCTACGAGCTTAATTTTGCCAGCGCCAAGGTCGCGCGTGAAGCTGCCGATGCGAGCGCTAAAAAAATCGGCCAGGCTCGTTTTGTTGCTGGCGTGCTGGGGCCGACGAATCGCACCGCATCGATGTCACCCGATGTTAACAACCCCGGCTTTCGCAATGTAAATTTTGATGAGCTGGTTGACGCTTATATTGAAGCGATTAGTGGTTTGGTTGATGGTGGTGCCGATAGCATCTTGGTAGAAACCATCTTTGACACGCTAAATGCCAAAGCGGCTGTGTTTGCCATCAAGCGTTATTTTGATGAACAAAACACGTCTTTACCGGTGATGATTTCTGGCACCATCACCGATGCCAGTGGCCGTACTTTGTCGGGGCAAACTGATGAAGCGTTTACCAACTCCTTACGCCATATCAAACCACTCAGTATCGGTTTTAACTGTGCTTTAGGCGCACAAGAGTTACGCCAGTATATTGAATCACTGTCAGCCTATGCCGATTGTTATGTCAGCGCCCACCCTAACGCCGGTCTGCCAAACGAGTTTGGTGAATACGATGAAAGCCCCGGGGCCATGGCCAAAGAGCTGGATGAATGGGCAGCAAGTGGCTGGCTTAATATCGTTGGTGGTTGTTGTGGCACCACCCCTGCACATATCAAAGCGATCGCCGAGACAGTCCGCCAGCATTCCCCACGCAGCCCTGCTGAGGATACGCATAAGCAACGTCTCAGTGGTCTTGAAGCACTAAATATTGATAGTGACAGCTTGTTCGTTAATATCGGTGAACGGACGAATGTTACGGGTTCGGCACGGTTTAAAAAACTGATCTTAAATGGCGATTACGACGAAGCGCTGACGGTTGCAAGACAGCAAGTTGAAAATGGCGCGCAGATTATTGATATCAACATGGATGAAGGTCTGCTTGATGGTGAGCAAGCTATGGAGACATTTCTCAATCTGATTGTCTCTGAGCCGGATATTTCACGTGTGCCAATCATGATTGACTCGTCCAAATGGAGCGTCATTGAGGCTGGACTAAAATGTCTGCAAGGCAAATGCATTGTTAACTCTATTAGCATGAAAGAAGGCGAAGAAAGCTTTAGAGAACAAGCGCGTACTGTTTTACGTTACGGTGCGGCCGTTGTCGTCATGGCTTTTGATGAGGCAGGACAGGCCGATACAAAGCAAAGAAAAGTAGAGATCTGCACGCGCGCCTACCGAATATTAGTCGATGAAATTGGTTTTCCACCTGAAGACATTATTTTCGACCCTAATATTTTTGCCGTTGCCACCGGCATTGAAGAACACAATAATTACGCGGTTGATTTTATTGAGGCCACGCGAGAAATAAAGCGTAGCTTGCCACATGCCAAAATATCCGGTGGTGTCAGCAATGTGTCATTTTCATTTCGCGGCAATAATTTAGTCCGCGAGGCTATTCACTCGGTATTTCTTTATCACGCCATTAAAGCCGGTATGGATATGGGCATCGTCAACGCCGGTCAACTCGCGGTCTACGATGACTTGCCAGAGGATCTGCGAGAACGTGTCGAAGATGTGATTCTCAATCGTCGTGATGATGGCACCGAACGTTTGCTAGAAATCGCCGAAGATTATCGCGGTGATGGTGTTAAAAAGGCCAATGTTAATGATATGGAGTGGCGCAAGCTCGCCGTTAGAGAGCGTTTAGCGCATGCCTTAGTCAAAGGTATTAACGCATTTATTGAGGACGATACTGAAGAAGCTAGGCAAGGCTTCGAGCGCCCCATTGAAGTCATTGAAGGGCCATTGATGGATGGTATGAATGTTGTCGGCGATCTCTTTGGTGAAGGCAAAATGTTTTTGCCGCAGGTAGTTAAAAGTGCACGCGTCATGAAGCAGGCAGTGGCATATCTATTGCCCTTTATTGAAGAGGGTCAAACCGAAGTCAGTAATAACGGCAAGATCTTAATGGCGACCGTTAAAGGTGACGTGCATGATATTGGTAAAAATATTGTTGGTGTCGTGTTGCAATGCAATAACTTTGAGATTATTGACCTTGGCGTGATGGTGTCTGCCGCAAAAATTCTTGATACCGCCGTGCAAGAGAAAGTTGATATTATTGGTTTGTCCGGTTTAATCACACCGTCGCTAGAAGAGATGAGCCACGTCGCCAAAGAAATGCAGCGACTTGGTTTAAGTGTTCCCTTATTGATTGGCGGCGCGACAACGTCACGCGTGCATACTGCGGTTAAAATTGCCCCCGGTTACGAAGGTGCAACAGTCTACGTCAAAGACGCATCGCGTGCAGTGGGCGTTGCCCAAAGCCTTGTTAGTGACAATTTGCGTACAGCGTACTTGCAACAGATCGATAAAGAATACGAGCAAGTGCGTGAACGTCACAAAGGCAAGCAAGCAAAAATCAATTGGCTGAGTCTGGTTGATGCTCGCGCTAATAAAGCGCAAATCGATTGGTCAAGTTATCAATCAATTGTGCCTAAAAAACCAGGTTTGACGGTAATAGAAGATCAAGACTTATCAGTGTTGCGTGATTATATTGATTGGACGCCTTTCTTTAAGGCTTGGGAACTTGCTGGCAGTTACCCCAAGCTGCTCGATGATGAAGTCGTTGGTGAAACAGCCCGAGCGTTATTTGCTGACGCTACGGCCATGCTTGATAAGATCATTGATGAAAAATGGTTGCGTGCGCGTGCCGTGTTTGGTTTGTTCCCGGCCAATTCAGTTAACGATGATGATATTGAAGTCTATACCGATGAATCACGAACAGAGGTTTTGATGACCTTGCATCAGCTACGCCAGCAATTGCAAAAACCGCCTGGGCGTCCTAACCAATGTTTGACGGATTACATTGCGCCTAAGGAAAGTGGGCTTGCTGATTATATTGGTGGCTTTGCTGTCACAGCAGGTATTGGCATCGAAGAGCATATTGCGCGTTTTGCCGCTGAGCATGATGATTATTCCGATATTATTCTCAAAGCACTGGCTGATCGTCTTGCCGAGGCCTATGCCGAGTATTTACACGAGCAGGTGCGTAGAAACTATTGGGGTTACGATGGTGACGAGCAGTTAAGTAATACGCAACTGATTTCAGAAGAATATAAAGGCATACGGCCAGCGCCAGGTTACCCTGCCTGTCCTGACCATACAGAAAAGACCTTGTTGTGGCAGTTGATTGACCCGCTATCTAACGCCGGTATCACGATTACTGAAAGCTTTGCCATGGTGCCGACTGCGGCAGTCAGTGGTTGGTATATTAGCCATCCCGATGCACGTTATTTTGGTCTCGGTGCTGTTAATCGAGACCAAGTTGCAGATTATGCGCAACGTAAAGGCATGACACTCGCCGAGGCAGAGCGCTGGCTAGCACCAAACCTGGGCTACGAACCCGCTTAGCTTGTTGTGTTCCTATAGGGTGGTGGAGAAAATAGACTGCTAGGGTGAGTGACGGAGAGAGAGAAGAGAAAGTCGTTCGTCCTTGAACGACATAGCCTCCCGCTCCATCGGAAGACTACTATGCCAAAACGAAATCAATTTGGCTGTAGGATAAATTAGATAGTTTGTGTCCGTAAACGCATGGCTGTTGTGTAGCTACAGTTAGGTTCATCTATGAACCTACGCGTTATGATCCATCGAAATAGTGTGCGACCCTTTACTTGGGGTGCTGGTGTTGAGTGAAATCAGTCTCTTTTGTAGGCACTACCCTACATTAATGACTTGTAATATGTTTGATATCAGCGTAGTTAATCAATAACAATTAGGGAAATGTTTGCGCTGCTGGAACTAGGCTCATCCTTGAGCCTTACACGACGTCCTGAGCTTGTAGTATTAGCTTGTCATTGAAAAAAATCTGCCAGGCAAATACAGTATTTTTTGTAGGTCAATTACTTACACGCTGGCACATCCCCGATTATTACCTGTGCTATTAGCCATATCAATTATTAGGCGTGTTTCACTATCATAGCGTCAGTGACAATGTGATGGCCTTATTAAGAGCGTAACTGACGAGGTTGGTCACTTCTTTGGTTGCTGGTATGCCAACAGTAGGTTTTTATGCAGTTATTTATGAGGCTACACAATAGGTATTGTTAACACTCCCTAATTGAAGCGATATGAGGTTCAATTAGTTAACGATGGACCCTGTGCCCTAAAGACTAGGGTCTTCTAGGATACGTCTACGGATAGTGTTGGCTTCGTCCTGCGTAATCAATCCTTCTGCAAGCAGATTTTTGACGCGGAGTAGGCGCACCTTAATGTTGTTGTCACCACTGTATAGCGGTGCGTTGATTGAGGTATCAAAGTTATCGTTGTCACTACTGCGGTTGGCAGAATCTGCCGTCTTACGTGTTGCTGCTTCGCCGCATTCTAAATCTATCTTAACGCCGGCAGCGATATCTTCAGGTGTGATCTGGCGAGAGACTTGTTTGCAGCCTTTGAGCTTGAAGCGTACTTTGCCGTAAATAGGTTTCAGTTCGTTAGCATAAATTGAAGGAAAAATATCATTTTCTTCAACGCGCAAAGGGGTTTTACCAAGAATACGTCCCAGGGTAATCACAGTCGCACCGGGTGGGTTGGTTTCCAGTGCCACAGGCCCGCGACCGGTAAACTCACCACTGGCAATAGGCGCTACTGTTTCATCACCGTCTTTAGAGAACGGGTTTAATTTCTTAATCGTAGAGCAGCCACTTAATGCCAGCAATACGCTGAACAAAATGACGACATAAGCCGAACGAGGGTGGTGCAAAGACAGTATATTCACAGGATTAACACTTCTTATTAGGTGTATAGGCAGGCTATTATCACTGTTGCCTTAGTTCGGTGCAAGCACCAAGCGTTAACAAGATACCTTACGATATGACAACCTACGCAATCGGAGACATCCAAGGCTGTTTTGAGCCCTTACAACGACTGTTAGAGCGAATTCAATTTGACTCTGAACGAGATACGCTCTGGTTTGCCGGTGACCTGGTTAATCGCGGCCCGGATTCGTTGGCCGTACTGCGTTTTATTAAAGGCCTGGGCGACAGTGCTATTAGCGTATTGGGTAATCATGATTTACACATGCTGGCCGTTGCCAATGGTCACCTGCGTTATCACAAAAAAGACACTTTTCATGACGTGCTCGATGCACCAGACCGAGACGAATTGTTGGGCTGGCTGCGTCATCGACCATTAATTCACCACAGTGATGATCTGGGCGTCACTATGGTGCATGCTGGTTTGCCACCGCAGTGGGATTTAGCGCTGGCGCAACATTGTGCACACGAAGTTGAAAGTTGCTTGCAGGCCAACGATTACGGTGAGTTTTTAGGCACAATGTATGGCAATGACCCCAATCGCTGGGATGCGCTGACAAGTGATGTTGAACGTCGACGTTTCATCATTAATTGTTTTACCCGTTTGCGTTATTGCGATGATGAGGGTGCGCTGGCATTAGAAGAAAAAGGCACATTTGGTACCCAGGCAGAAGGTCTGCAACCCTGGTTTGCTCTGCAACATCGTGCCAGCCGCAATCTGGCCATCGTTTTTGGTCATTGGTCGACCATAGGCGGTTACATTGGTAATGGCGTGGTGGCCCTGGACACGGGTTGCGTCTGGGGTAATAGGCTCAGTGCCTTACCACTGGATGGTACTAAAGATGGTGCTGGCATCTTAATCAGTGTTGATGCTATGCAAGACCCTTGATGGAGTGTCAAGGCACGTAGCCACAGCGCTTGCTAAAAACGATTTCTGGAACCCGGTGGCAAATTGTTGCGGTTACACATCAACCCTACAATTTTCTATAAAATTTAATAAACCTAATATGAAGGAAAGTTTGATGTCTAGATTAAGCCTTTTTGTGGTATTGGTATTAGCTGGTACGTCAGTAGCGCAAGCCCATGACTGGGATTTGGCTGTCCCAGATAGCCATGCACCGATAGGTGTTATGGCAGAGCATACCCATAAAACGGGCGAGTTGATGTTGTC
The DNA here is from genome assembly GCA_964445215.1 of uncultured Thiotrichales bacterium. GTDB lineage: Bacteria > Pseudomonadota > Gammaproteobacteria. The sequence continues at coordinate 625 of CAYUKF010000038.1, read as the reverse complement.
ATACCGCTACATGAATATGGACATGGACGGTAACCGCGATGGCAGTAACCGTATTAGTGCCCAGGAAGTATTGAATGGCGCTGATGGTTCGCGTGCGGGTAGCGATGGTTTTCTCGTCACACCACTGAGTATGACCATGGAAATGCATATGTTTGGCGCCATGTATGCGGTTAACGACAAGTTGACATTAATGGGGATGCTGCCTTACGTTAAATTAAGCATGGATCACGTTACTCGCACCGGTGCTAATTTTACGACCAAGGCAGAGGGCATTGGTGATATTCGTGTCGGTGGTATGTATAAATTCTTTGACCGTGACGGACAGCGTTGGCATACCAATTTCGGGTTGAGTGTGCCAACGGGTGATATTGATACAAGAGATACGACCCCGATGGGGGCGAACAGTCTGTTGCCTTACCCCATGCGCTTGGGTTCGGGTACGTATGACATTATGCCGGGTATCACTTATTTAGGCCAGTCTGCGGGTTCCTGGTCGTGGGGCGCACAGGGCATGGCAACCCTGCGTCTGGGCGAGAACAGCCGAGACTACACGCTGGGTGATCGGTATCAGGCGACAGGTTGGTTCGCCAGACGTATCAATGCCAGCTTCAGTGTCAGTGCACGT
>CAYUKF010000037.1:9000-11662 GCA_964445215.1 uncultured Thiotrichales bacterium | reverse complement strand
TTGGTATATCGCAGCGCATCGAAGGCGACGACGAGCGTGAGCGCTTACGTCAACTGGTGCGCCAAGAGAGCGATGATATTGCTGGCGGATATATTGTGCGTACAGCGGCGGAAGGCGCTAGCGCTGAGCAACTGCGCGCTGATATGGACTTTTTGCAACGTCTATGGCGTTCAGTGCAACGACAAGCGAAAGAGACCGAGGTCAAAAAAGTAGTTCATGAAGATCTGCCTTTAGTGGTCCGCACTATCCGTGATTTGACCTGGACGCAAGTCAATAAAATTCGTATCGATTCGCGCGAGGCTTACAAAACTGCAGGTGAAGTTGCCAAGAAATTTATTCCCGAATTATTAGCGCGCATTGAATACTATCCTGGCGAGCGGCCAATATTTGATCTCTATTCGGTAGAAGACGAAATACAGCGCGCCCTAGATCGCAAAGTTTCGCTCAAATCAGGGGGTTATCTGATTATTGACCAGACTGAAGCCATGATCACCATCGATATTAATACCGGCGCGTATGTTGGCAGCCGTAACTTTGAAGAAACCATATACAAAACCAATCTTGAAGCAGTGCATACGCTTATGCGGCAACTGCGGCTGCGTAATTTAGGCGGCATTATCATTATTGATTTTATTGATATGGAAGAAGAAGAACACAAGAGGCAAGTCCTGCGTGCCTTAGAAAAGGCAGTGGTTCTGGACACTGCGAAAAGTGCCATTACCGAAGTATCGTCATTAGGTCTGGTTGAGATGTCACGTAAGCGCACACGCGAGAGTTTGAGTCAATTGCTTTGTGAATCTTGTCCTGCCTGCGATGGTCGTGGCACCGTCAAGACGGCGAAGACGGTTTGTTACGAAATTCTCCGTGATATTTTGCGCGAAGCACGTCAGTATGATGTCAAACAGTATTTGGTGCTAGCTTCGCGTGAGGTGATTGAGCTGTTTCAGGATGAAGAGGCGGCCAGTATTGCCGATCTGGAAGAGTTTATCGGCAAGCCTATTCGCTTTCAAACTGAGCCACTCTATTTGAGAGATCAGTTTGATGTTGTATTAATGTGAGCATTTGCAATGCAAATAAATGCCCCCGTCGCTGTAATCGGTGGATTAACAGGTTCTAAGCTTGTTGTGATGTGATATGCCTAATCGGCTTTCCCTGATAGGGTTTCTTTTGGTGTTAGCGACATGAGTGTATTGAGGCATTCCTCCTCACTACTGCTGTACGTGCTTGCAGTGATTGTTATTGTTGCTGCGATAGCATTGAGTTTAGTGCGCCTAGCCATTCCTTACGTTGATGACTTTCGCCATCAAATCCAATCGACAATTAACAATAATGTTGGCCGTGAGATACTGATTGGTAAGATTGATGCCTCTTGGCATCATTTCAAACCTCAGATCGAGCTAGCCAATGTTGTTATTACGCTTAGCGATGAACAAGTGCTGGAATTCGGCCGAGTGTCTCTCGGCGTTGATATCATTAGCTCAGTGAGACAGTGGCGCCTGGTAACGAGTGAGATTCGTTTGGCTGGTTTCGAGTTGAACGTTGTACAAACACTTGATGGCCGCTTTGCAGTGGCGGGTTTGCCAGCATCCGCTGAGCTAGCGAATATTGAACAGCAGCGCACCCTGATGCAATGGTTGTCGGAACAACAGCAAGTGATCGTAGAAAATGGCACCGTGTATTTTACGAGTGAGCAACGGCCTGAGTTATTGCATATATTTTCTAGGATGGGTATTTATTTTGTTGCCTCCGATACAGGTCATCAGCTCGCGGCACAAGTCGATGTGCCGGCTGCCTTAGGCAAGGGCATTGAATTAGTTGCCAATTTTGATGGCCTACCGTTGCTGGCAGAAGACTGGTTAGTTGATAGTTATATCAAGCTTAAACACCTTTCTGCGGCTGGTTTTGCTAAAGAGTTTATTGGCGTTGAGCCTGGCGCTCAGCAGGTGAAAGGGGGTGATGTTGATTTAGAGCTATGGGCGAGTATCGGCGCCAACCAATTAGTAGTGGCACAAGGACGTATCGCGGCAGAAAATTTAAGGTTTGCCAAAAAACTTCCTAAAGATACTGCAACAAACGTTAGCAATGAACTTATCATTAGTTCGCTATCTGCAGATTTTTCTCTAGAAAAAAATAATGATGAATGGGCGGTGGGGTTTGCACCATTGCGTATTGCTCGTGCCGGCGCATCGGAGCAGGTGCTCGATATACAAGTGCGTTATAACCACGATGCACAAGCACGCTCTTTGCTTTTGCAAGTAGGAGCTTATCGTGTCAGTGAGATGCTGGACTTGATCAAGACCAGTTCGTTCATTCCTGGCAAACTATTGGGCAAGCAACTATCACAGCTTGATCACCACCAGCTTGGTGGTGATATTCGTCACACGACCTTGTTTTGGCAGCCTAGTGAACAACCTGGCAGCAAAACACCATTTTCGGCCTATATAGAATTTGACGATGTCTTCATTGATGAATCGAGTATTTTTCCTGGTGCTGATAGCCTAAGTGGCTTTGTTCGTTACCAAAGTGGTACTGGGGGCAGTGCTGGCCAACTTGTGTTAACGGGATCTGACAGCAGACTTGATGCGCCACAGTGGTTTCGAGATTCACTGCAATTTGATGAATTGGCGGTGGATATCGCTTGGGCAAAGTCGAATTCTGAGTT
>CAYUKF010000037.1:5350-8900 GCA_964445215.1 uncultured Thiotrichales bacterium | reverse complement strand
TAATGCCAGTATTGAGCTACTGCTAAACGATGGCACAGTGATAGATAGCAAAATTAATGCAGCGAAAATGTTGGTGCCTGACTTTACGGTTAAGCCCGTTGCTATGACTATAGCGGGAACAATGCAAGGAGCCAGCTCAGATGCGTTGTTGTTTCTTGAGCAAAGCCCGCTGCAAAAAAGGTTTGCCGATTCGCTTAAGGTATTAGCTGTAGAAGGTAATAGCGAACTCTCGCTGGAATTGGATATAGCCATACCGGGGCCAGTTAACGTATATGGCGAACTGGCCCTGGTTGATAATCGTTTGAGTGTGGCCAATGATGCATTTGTCGCAGAAAATATCGATGGCACGCTGAGCTTTGACAATCAAGGTTTGCATGGCAAGGCAATTGCTGCCGACATACTGGGTATGCGTACATTAGTTGACCTCGAGCCAGCGGTCAAGGGTGACAAGCGTGGTACTAAATTTTCAGCGCAAGGCGAAGGTGATGTGGCCAAGTACGCACAGCTTAGTGGCTTACCTTGGCTGGCGCAGTTTGCGCAGGGCGAGTCAACATGGAAAGCTGAAGTGCTTGTATTGGGGGGTAGCTCTGAACTCTACATCGAGTCAGATCTTGTTGGCATTGCCAGCCAATTTCCTCATCCTTTTGCTAAGGAAGCGACAACTGTTGAGCATTTTTCCTTAGCAACAGCACTGCCTTTTGGTAGCACATCAGTGGCGTTGTCGCTTGGTGACAATGTTTATGCAGACCTTGACTTGAAGAAGACAGCAAAGGGTAACAAACTTGCCTTGTTAAATATCGGCTTAGGCCGGGCACCAGAAAAACTTGCAGCGACGGCAAAAGGAATTGTCATTCATGGTGAGCTTGATCGACTCATCTTGGCAGATTGGATAACCGCAGCAACAGCACTGGTTGATAACGAGCAATCTGACAATGCACTATCTATTGAGGCGATGTTGGACTTGGATCGTCTGGACGTGTTTGGCTATTACTGGAACAACGTGAAAGTCGACGCACAGCAACAGCAAGGAGATTCGCGGGTGCTGCTGAATGGAGAAGGTATTAATGGTACGGTTGTGACAGAAGGTGTTGGCACAGGAGCTCATATTACCCTTGACATGGAAAGCTTGGCATTAAACGCTAACAGAGAAAATTCATTAGCAAAAACGCCTGCAGAAAATAATTTAGACCCGCGTGAAGTTCCAACGGTTAACGTGAAAATTAAACAGTTTAACTATGGTAGTCTCGATTTAGGTGAATTAGCATTTAAGACGAGCAAGATCAAGCAAGGGCAGCACATTGAAGGTATTGCAATACGATTGCCTACCCTGCTGTTAGCAGGTGCGGGTAATTGGACTCAGGTAGCTAATACGCAGCGGTCTTCATTTAATGTTGCAGCAGAAACGACTGATTTGGGTGATATGTTAAATCATTTTGGTTACGCAGCAGATAATGTTAATGGTGGGGTGAGTACTATCAATGCGAATGTTTTTTGGCGTGGGATACCATTTGACTACAGTCACGAAAAATTAAATGGGCAGATTAGTTTGTCGGTGAAAGATATTAATTTCAGTGATATTGATCCGGGTGCTGGCAGAGTATTTGGTTTGTTAAGTATCCAAGCTTTGCCGCAACGCTTAAGCTTAGACTTTTCTGATTTATTTAAAAAAGGGTTACAAATTAATACCATTGAAGGGAGTTTTTCAGTGAAGCATGGCGATGCGGTGACAGATGATTTGTCACTGCAAGGGCCAGCAGCACGCATCGATATTGCAGGGAGAATTGGTCTAGCGAAACAAGATTATGATCAGATTATGGCAGTGACACCAGAAGTGAGTTCGAGCCTACCATTGGTTGGAGCCGTCGTTGCCGGGCCAGCGGGCGCAGGAATTGGCACAGCTATTCTATTTTTGCATAAGCTGTTTAATCCAAAAATATTACACTACAAATATCACGTTAGTGGCCCTTGGGCGGATCCTGAGGTGGTTTTATTAAAAAATGCAGCAGCGCAGAGTACCGATAGTGGCAGTGATGAATCAGACAAAACAAACTAAGTTTAACGTGGCGGCCATTCAGATGGCGTCAGGCCCCACCATCAGCGCAAATTTAATGGAGGCGGAAAGGTTAATCAATATCGCCGTGGAGCATGCTGCTAAATTAGTTGTTTTGCCGGAAAATTTTTCGTTTATGGGCGTTGTTGAGGAAGATAAGCTGCGCGTGGCTGAGGTCGATGGCATCGGCCCAGTGCAAGATTTTCTTGCCAATCAGGCGAGTAAGCACGGACTATGTTTGGTCGGTGGTACGATACCGTTAACCAGTAATAACCCCAAGCTTATTCGTGCTGCTTGCTTAATGTTCGACAGCTCAGGACGGCGCCTCGCACGTTATGACAAAATGCATTTGTTTGATGTCAATCTTGAAGAGAGCAACGAGCAGTATGCTGAATCGCAAACCATTGAGCCAGGAAATGAGGTTTGTTGTGTTGACACCTCTTTTGGTCGTCTTGGCTTGGCGGTCTGTTATGACTTACGATTCCCAGAACAGTTTAGGCAAATGGCAGAGAGCGGGATTGATATCATCCTCCTTCCTTCTGCATTTACAGCTGTTACAGGTAAAGCGCATTGGCAGCATTTGGTCTGCGCCAGAGCCATTGAGAATTTATGCTATCTCATTGCGCCGAACCAAGGCGGTTACCATATTAATGGTCGAGAAAGTTATGGCCATTCGATGATTGTTGATCCGTGGGGTGGTATTGTCGATTGCTTGGCAAGCGGTTCGGGTGTTGTGGTGGCAGAAGTTGATCACAGCGTTATTACGCGTGTGAGAAAGAATTTTCCAGTGCTTGAGCATCGGCGCCTAGGTTGTTAGCTTTCAGTGTAATTTCATGATTCGTTACGGAGTTGTATCTTGTCTTCAAATATCATTTTGACGCTTAGCGACCTGCAATTCAGTTATGGCGCGCGTGTTATTGCAGATGGGCTTGATATGGAAATTGAGCGTGGAAAAATCACCACGATAATGGGACCCAGCGGCACGGGTAAGACGACATTGTTGCGCATGATTGGCGGTCAAGTCAGACCGCAGGCAGGAGATATTACTTTTGATGGAAAGAGTATTCCTGGCTTGAGTAAGCGTCAATTGTTGGCGGCACGGAAAAACATGGGGCTATTGTTTCAAGCCAGCGCATTGTTTACCGGGCTTAGCGTTTACGACAATGTTGCATTCCCAATACGCGAGCACACTCAGTTGTCCGAACAAATGGTGCGGCATTTGGTGTTATCAAAATTAGAAGCGGTTGGCTTGCGTGGTGCCGCAGAACTAATGCCTGCGGAATTGTCTGGTGGTATGGCCAGGCGGATTGCGCTTGCTCGAGCCATTGCGCTTGATCCGCGCTTAATGATGTACGACGAACCGTTTGTTGGCCAGGATCCGATCACCAAGGCGGTAATAACACGTTTGATTAAATTGTTGAATGACAGTTTGGGTATGACTAGCATTATTGTGTCGCATGATGTGCATGAGGCCATGGAGGTCTCAGATTTCGTCTATAT
>CAYUKF010000037.1:0-5250 GCA_964445215.1 uncultured Thiotrichales bacterium | reverse complement strand
ATTGCAATTATTGTGATCTCTGCTTTAGCGGTTGGCATGGTGCTCAGTTTGCAAATGTTTTATACCTTACGTGATTTTGGCTCAGAGCAATTACTTGGCCAGGTGATTGCTTTGTCGTTGGTGCGTGAGCTGGGCCCAGTCTTAGCAGGCTTGTTATTTGCTGGGCGTGCGGGGTCTGCATTGACCGCAGAGATTGGCTTAATGAAAGCGACCGAGCAGCTATCAAGTATGGAGATGATGGCAGTCGATCCGATAAAGCGGGTGGTGGCGCCACGCTTTCTCGCTGGTGTGTTGTCTATGCCCTTATTGGCAGCGATGTTTAGTGCCGTGGGTATTATTGGTGGCTATTTGGTGGGTGTTGGCATGCTAGGTGTTGATAGTGGTGCTTTTTGGTCTTTGATGCAGGCCAATGTAGATCTGTATGACGATATTCTCAATGGCGTTATCAAGAGCGTAGTATTCGGTATTATTATTACCTGGATCGCCGTGTTCGAAGGTTATGATGCAAAGCCGACGGCAGAAGGTGTTAGCCGTGCGACGATGCGGACAGTGGTTCATAGTGCATTTGCCGTACTGGCTGTTGATTTTATATTAACTGCGCTAATGTTTTCAGGGAGTTAGTTATATGTATAGCAGAATGACCGAAATTGCGGTGGGGCTCTTTGTTGTGGCAGGTTTGGCTGCGCTGGTTATGTTGGCGATGAAGGTGAGCAACCTTGGCGCTTTTGCCGATACCGAAGGTTATATCGTCAATGCACGGTTCGATAACATTGGCGGGCTTAAAGTGCGCTCGCCAGTGCGCTTGGGTGGTGTCAGAGTGGGTCGCGTCAATGCTATTAACTATGACCAGGACAGATATGAGGCGGTGGTTGAGATGACTATTAGCAGTGGTTATGATCGCTTGCCGATTGATACCTCGGCGAACATTTTTACCTCAGGTTTGTTAGGTGAGCAATATATTGGTTTGGAGCCGGGTGCAGAGGAAGAGTATTTGAATCCGGGGGATGTGATTCAGTTAACCCAGTCTGCTATCGTAATAGAGCAATTAATCGGCCAGTTTTTGCTAAACGAGGCAGAGTAACCAGAGCGTCCTTAAGCTGTTGTTTAGGTTGCTTGTGTCAATATTAAGCAATATACAGATAGGTTGGGCTCAACCCGCATATTTTACGAAGGCGGACGATACTGGATAATGTTTAGGTTATATCACTATGCTAAGTTTGAATAAAGGCTGTAATCTACAGCGACAGTGTGTCCTGTTCGGTTTCAGAGCAACGTTGGCGTTGCATTTTGCCCGATCCCCCTCAAACCATAGCTATTGCTATGCTTTTTCGGACGATCAGCCAAACTGCTTAGCCAGCTTTGCTCTGAATTCCGAACCCTTCGTGAAATATGCGGGCTAGGAGGTTTTAGTGTTGGTAACACAGCGTTTATCATTGATTCTTATTGTTGGTTATTTTTTCGTTAGCAGTCTATTGATCAATGTTGCGATAGCTGAAGACCATCCTGCCCAGCAATTAGTGACCAAGACCACGGCGGATTTGTTGCTAGCATTTCAGTCAGAAAAAGCAGCGATTGAAGCAGACAGTGCCGTATTACGCAAAATTGTCAGTGACAAAATATTACCTTACTTTGATTTTGTACGTATGTCGAAACTGGCATTAGGTAAGCACTGGCGTCGCGCCACGGTGCCTCAGCGTAAAGCCTTTACCATACAGTTTCGTGAGCTATTATTGAACACTTATGCCAAGGCGCTGTATCGTTTCGCTGATGCTGAGGTGAGCTACAAACCTGTGCGTTTTGAAGAGGGCGATAGGTATGTTGATGTGGCTAGCGAGGTAGACACAGGCGATGGGTCAGTTGCGGTGACTTACCGGTTGTATGAAAAAAATGATAGTTGGAAAGTGTTTAACATCACCATTGAGGGTGTTAGCCTGATTACTAATTATCGCAGCACCTTTTCCACGTTTGCGAGAAAAAAAGGTATTGATGCCCTGGTTGCAGATCTTGAGCGTCGTAACAAACGAGCAGCGGCTAGTGATGATGAGCCGGCTTGAGCATCGCTTTGATGGTAACCATTGTTATCTCAGTGGTGAGTTGAGCTTTGATAGTGCGGCGCAGTCAGAGGCATTGATTGCAAGGCTGGTATCGCACTCGGACAGTCTCTCTGTTAGCCTTGCTCAAATCACCCATGCCGATAGTGCAGCAACTGCGTTTATGGTTGAGCTTTATCGCCAGGTGAGCTTGGCTGGCGGCGAATTGAGTTTTGTTGACGTGCCTGCCCACATACTCTCTGTGTTAGCGATGACACGTCTCGATACCATTTTGCCTATTGCAGCTTAGCACTCTCGACGTTTCACTGTGAAGGCATGCAGGTTGTCTGTCAATCAAGGGTTGTGCCCCTCCGCACGTTTCAATCACATAGAGTTATAAGTGATTAATAGAAGTTTCCTTATGCTAGAATGACACTATTTACGGATTTAAAATATGCAAGCCCCTCAGATTGAACAAATGATATTAAGCGGACTCCCTGGTGCCGATGTTAAGGTTAAAGGTGATGATGGTGTTCATTTTGAAGCAGTGGTTGTCGCAGAAATTTTTCGTGACAAATCTATTCTCGAACAACATCGTATGGTCTATGCAACGTTAGGTGACAATGTTGAGAATGCGGCGATCCACGCACTCGCTCTCAAAACGCAGGTGCCGCAGACGGCGTAAACATCGTCAGCTCGCGTTTTCTTGAACATAAGAACCACTCCTTTAGTCGAGTAACAATCACTATTTAGTATGGATAGACTCATTATCTCCGGCGGTTGTTGCCTCAATGGCGACATCCGTATCTCCGGCGCAAAGAACGCAGCATTACCCATTGTTATTGCCAGCTTGTTGACGCGTGAGCCCGTCGCGATTTCCAATGTTCCACATTTGCGCGATGTGACAACGACCATGGAGCTATTGGGCAGCATGGGCGTGACCTTGATCATCGATGAGCGCATGGGTGTTGAAGTTGATGCCTCGACTATTAGCAATTTTGACGCGCCTTATGACCTTGTTAAGACCATGCGTGCTTCGATTTTGGTACTTGGCCCTTTGTTGGCACGCTATGGTGAAGCGCATGTGTCCTTGCCGGGTGGTTGTGCGATTGGCTCGCGGCCTATCAATCTCCATATTAAAGGCCTTGAAGCTATGGGCGCGACCTTTTCTATGGATAAAGGTTATATCAACGCTAAGGCTGAGCGTCTTCAAGGTGCGCATATCTTTCTTGATGTGGTGTCAGTAACGGGGACTGAAAATTTGCTAATGGCGGCGACATTGGCTGATGGTGAGACAGTGCTTGAAAACGCAGCGCGTGAGCCAGAAGTTGTTGATTTGGCTAATTTTTTAATTAGTATGGGTGCGATAATCGAAGGCGCCGGTAGCGACCGTATTGTTATTACGGGCGTTGAAAAGCTACATGGCACCGAATACCGCATTTTGCCAGATCGAATTGAAACTGGCACTTATTTGGTCGCTGGAGCGATCACGGGTGGTCGAGTTAAGCTGAAGGATACGACTCCTAGTTTACTTGACTCAGTGTTGGCAAAGCTGCGTGATGCTGGTGCCAAGATAGAGGTAGGCGATAGTTGGATTGAGTTAGATATGGAAGGTCGTCGCCCGCAGGCGGTTGATATTTATACTGCGCCATACCCGGCTTTCCCGACAGATATGCAAGCGCAATTTACTGCGCTCAATGCGGTGGCCGAAGGCAATGGCACCATTACTGAAAATGTGTTTGAAAATCGGTTTATGCATGTGCAGGAATTGCAGCGTATGGGTGCAGAGATTCGGTTAGAAGGAAATTCCGCATTTTGTACTGGTATTGATAAACTGACCGCTGCGCCGGTGATGGCAACTGATTTACGTGCATCGGCCAGCTTGGTGCTGGCGGGTTTGGTAGCGCAAGGGGATACTGTGGTAGACCGTATCTACCATATAGATCGTGGTTATGAATGTATCGAAGAAAAACTACAGCAGCTTGGCGCAAGTATTCGTCGAGTGCCGTATTAGGAGCCTGTCCGAGAATGAAAAGCCTGCTGCGGAAAGCCCATTTTGCACATATTTTTCGATCCTTTTCGGCGAATAGCTCCGGCTATTCACCTCAAACGATCGAAAAATCTGCACTAAAATGGGCTTCCCTCGTGACGACTTTCATTCTCGGACAGGCTCCTGGCCGCAGGAAATACTTTGAACGATAATCTCACTATTGCCGTTTCTAAAGGGCGTATTTACCAAGAAGCCTTACCTTTGTTGGCCGCTGCTGGCATCGTGCCAACAGAAGACCCTGATATCAGCCGCAAGCTCATTATCGATACCAACGAGCCTGGCGTTAAGCTCGTTATTATTCGTGCTGCTGATGTCCCCACCTTTGTTGAGTATGGTGCTGCTGATGTTGGCATCGCAGGTAAGGATGTATTGGTTGAGTATGAGGGCAATGGCTTATACGAGCCACTGGATTTAAAGATCGCCAGCTGTGCCTTAATGCTCGCTGGTGTTCCCGACTCTAATCAAAGCCAAGCACGTATGCGCATTGCGACGAAATACGTTCGTACAACACAGCAATATTATGCCAAACAAGGTGTCCAGGTTGAAATCATCAAACTCTATGGCTCGATGGAGCTGGCGCCTATTGTCGGTTTGGCTGATTTGATTGTTGACCTGGTTGATACTGGCAATACCTTGCGCGCTAATGGTCTAGTGCCAATGGAGCATATTATGGATGTCAGCTCGCGTTTGGTAGTCAATAAGGGTTCGATGAAAATGAAACAGTCTCGCATTAAGCAATTGATTGAACAGATTAGCGCAGCAGTAGACGCGCGTTAAACCAGACTCATGGTTGCCATACGACGATTAAACACCGGATCTGCAGATTTTTGGCAGCAACTTAAAGCGCTGCATGACTTTGATGATGCCGATGATCTAGCGATTAATAACACCGTACGCGAAATCTTGGTGGATGTGCGTCAACGTGGTGATGCAGCGCTTATCGAGTATACCGAGCGCTTTGATCGCTTGAAGGTTGCCAGTGCCGTTGAATTAGAGCTGCCAGCGTCACGTTTACAGCAGGCTTTAAAGACTATTCCGCAAGCACAAAGAAGCGCCCTGCAACAAGCGGCACAACGATTACGCGATTATCACGTTAAACAAAAAAGTGAGTCTTGGCAGTACACCGAGGAAGATGGCACCTTGCTTGGTCAAAAAATCACGCCGCTAGAT
>CAYUKF010000036.1:2875-11761 GCA_964445215.1 uncultured Thiotrichales bacterium | reverse complement strand
GTCTGGATAGGGAGAAAATTCTTGCCAAGGCGCGTCAGCGTGGATTGATTCAAGCCGATGAGTCAGTGCCTGATGAGAAGGTCTATGACCTGATTTTTCAACCGGGATTCTCCACTGCCGACGTGGTAAGTGATGTCTCTGGCCGTGGTGTTGGTATGGACGTAGTGCGTCGTAACATCAGAGACTTGGGCGGCAATGTTGAAATACAATCTGAATCAGGTGGTGGCACCACCATACTAATTCGTTTGCCATTGACATTGGCAATACTGGATGGCCAGTTAGTCAGTGTTGGCGAACAAACTTATGTTGTTCCGTTATCATCAATTATCGAGTCCTTACAGATAAGGAGAGATCAAATTAAAACAGTTGCTGGGCAAGCTCAGGTTTATTTATTGCGAGATGAGTATATCCCGATTATTCGTCTCAGTGATAGTTTCGATATTCCTACTCGTACTACTGATCTGGATGGTGGTTTGATGGTAGTTGTAGAAGGGGGTGGTCAAAAAGCAGGTTTGGTTGTTGATGACCTTCTGGCACAACAGCAAGTCGTCATTAAGAGTTTAGAGACAAACTTTAAGCGTGTCGATGGCCTTTCAGGGGCAACGATTCTAGGTAATGGCACTGTGGCAATGATCCTCGATGTTGGCGGTTTGATCGTCTATTCCAAATCAATTGACCCTGCTTTGATACGTTCTCGTAGAAATAGCGACGAAAAAATGATGCAACAAGAAACGGATGCACATCTGCAAGAAAGTGAGGCTGTGATTATGCAAATGAATAAGGAGACTGCGAATGAGTGCAATACAGTCCATTGACGAAAGCTACCCAGTAGTGGGGGTGGATATCAATGCTGATATGGATCAGTATTTGACCTTTATTCTTGCAGACGAAGAGTACGGCGTAGATATTTTACGGGTTCAAGAGATCAAAGGATGGGGTTCTGTGACGCCCATACCCAATACTCCGGAATTTATTAAAGGGGTGATTAATCTTCGTGGAACAATTGTTCCAATTATTGATTTGCGCCAGCGATTTGGCCTGGAAAAAACAGATTATGGAAAGCTAACTGTTGTTATCGTTTTAAATATTATTTGTGAGTCTGGTGAGCGTGTTATGGGCATTATCGTTGATGCCGTGTCAGATGTTTACAATGTGACGGAAGAAGAGATGAAGCCACCGCCTGATTTTGGCAGTGTTGCCGCTATCGACTATGTCAAAGGTCTGGCGACGATTGGTGAGAAGATGGTGATTGTATTGGATATTGATCATTTATTAACAAGCAGTGTTTATGAGTCGATTCACAATTCAGCTCGCCCAGACTTGATTAAAGGCTCCCCAGAGCTGAATTCTACTTAATTAGGGGTTGCCAAAGTTTTAAAAATGGTGTCCGCAACAATGTTAGCGGCGTATAAGGATATGGAGGAAGGTGCAATGGTTGCCAGCAGAAAAAAACTTAATATTGATCTTGATGATTCAGGTTTGCTTGCTAGTGAAAAGCAGGTAGGTCGCTTACAAGCAATGGTAGATGGCGCGCAGAGCGCACTGATGACTATTGATAGAGACCTAATCGTCACCTATGTTAATAATGCAGCGAAAAAACTTCTTGCTCGTCATGCAGTGGGATTAAAGCAACTCTATCCTGATTTCCCTACGGATCGTTTGGTCGGTAGCTGTATCGACATATTGCTTAAAAATTCGATAGACCAACGTGGTATTTTTAATGACGCATCAAACCTTCCATTTGATTCGGACATTGATGTTGGGCCATTGAAGTTTCATCTTCATGTGACTGCCATACAAGACACCCATGGTGAGTATGTAGGCAGCACCCTGGAATGGGCAGACATCACCGAAAAGAGTGCATTAGCCAAACTCAATGCAGACTACCAGGGCAAGATTGAAGCTATTAATAAATCGCAGGCGGTTATTGAATTCAATATGGATGGCACTATTCTGACTGCCAATGATAACTTCCTTAATACCTTGGGTTATACACTTATGGAAATCGAAGGTAAGCATCACAGTATGTTTGCCGAGGCGGGTTATGCCAATAGCGCTGAGTACAAAGCCTTTTGGGAAAGGCTCAATCGTGGTGAATACGATACGGGTGAATACAAACGCATCGGCAAGGATGGCAAGGAAGTCTGGATACAGGCCTCCTATAACCCGATAGCAGACCTTAATGGTAAGCCCTTCAAAGTGGTGAAATACGCCACCGACGTGACTGATGTCAAATTAAAAAGCGCCAATTTCGGTGGTCAGATCGAAGCCATTAGTAAATCGCAGGCGGTCATTGAATTCAATATGGATGGCACTATTCTGGCTGCCAATGATAACTTCCTTAATACCTTGGGTTATACATTTTCCGAAATCGAAGGTAAGCATCACAGTATGTTTGCCGAGGCGAGCTATGCTAATAGCGCTGAATATAAAGCCTTTTGGGAAAAACTTAATCGTGGTGAATACGATACCGGTGAATACAAGCGTATTGGCAAGGGCGGTAAAGAGGTTTGGATACAGGCTTCCTATAACCCGATAACTGACCTTAATGGTAAAGCCTTCAAAGTAGTGAAATACGCCACCGATATTACAGAACAAAAACATGCTCTCAATCAAATTCAAAATTTAGTCAATGGCGCTGTCAAAGGTGAGCTTGATCAACGGATAAACACAGAGCAATACGAAGGATTTGTACGCGACCTGGGAGAGGGAATCAACGTTTTGATGGACTCTGTGGTAGCACCTGTTCAAGAAGTCGGTCGCGTCATGAAGGCTCTGGCGGCAGGTGATGTGGCACAATCTATGGACGGCGAATTTCGGGGTGAGTTTGCTGGTTTAAGGGATTCGGTTAACTCGACAATGGGTAATTTGTTAGATGTTGTAGTCAAGATACGTGAATCGTCTAATAGTATTAGTTCTGCCGCGAATGAGATTGCTCAGGGTAATCAGGATCTCAGTCAGCGTACTGAGCAACAAGCGACTTCTTTACAAGAGACCGCATCCAGCATGGAAGAGCTTACTTCTACTGTCAAACAAAACGCCGATAATGCCGTGCAGGCTGATCAGCTTGCAGTGGGTGCGCGTGAGCAAGCTGAAAAAGGTGGCAGTGTAGTCAGTGATGCCGTCAGTGCGATGAATGAAATTAACTCGGCCAGCAAGAAAATTGCTGACATTATCGGTGTTATTGATGAAATCGCTTTTCAGACGAACTTACTGGCCTTGAATGCGGCAGTAGAGGCAGCACGTGCCGGTGAGCAGGGCCGCGGTTTTGCAGTCGTAGCATCAGAAGTGCGCAATCTCGCACAACGTAGCGCCAGTGCGGCGAAAGAAATTAAGACATTGATTAATGACAGCGTTGAAAAAGTAGATGAAGGGTCAAAACTGGTCAACAAATCTGGTGCTACGCTAGAAGAGATTGTGATCGCAGTGAAAAAAGTCGGAGACATCATTGCCGAGATTGCTGCCGCCAGTAAAGAGCAATCATCAGGCATCGACCAAATCAATGTCGCTGTAGCGCAAATGGATGAAGTGACACAGCAGAATGCAGCGTTGGTTGAAGAAGCTGCGGCAGCCAGTGAGTCGGTTAATGATCAAGCCAATGGCCTTGATGAATTGATTGGTTTTTTCAATACAGGTGATGAGGTTGTTAATACATCACAGCCAGCAAGGCGCGTCGCACCACAACGTCGTGTTGTTCAGAGTGTTGCTGCGCGCGCTCCAGCGAGGAAGCGCGCACCTTCTACCGTTACCAATGAAGGGGATGGTGAGTGGGATGAATTCTAATTAATATTTCTCTTCGGTTTTTGTAGCAGGAAGTGAGCAAGATATGCGAGCTAGAGTTTAATTTCATAATGGTTCGCTAAAATAATGAGTTTTAGTTTTCTATTTTCAAAAATAAAACGTAGTGTGTTGGAGAAACTATTGTGGAAAATGTGGTGGACCGTAGTTCGTCATCCGTGTTTGAGTTTACTGATGCAGACTTCCAAAGTGTCCGCCATTTAGTCAGAAAAAACACGGGTATCTCTTTGTCTGAGGCCAAACGGGATATGGTGTATTCGCGGTTGGTCAGACGTTTACGCGAATTAGATATTCAGCGTTTCAGTGATTATTTGGCACTTATCGGTAATGACGGTGCTGATGATGAGCTTATCCAGTTTACTAATGCTATCACCACTAATCTGACATCGTTTTTTCGCGAGAACCATCATTTTGAGTACCTTGCTGAGACATTGCTGCCTGAGTTAATGAAAACGAAATCCGCTGAGCGAAAGATTCGCATCTGGTGTTGTGCTGCCTCAACCGGGGAAGAACCCTATAGCATTGCTATGGTTGTTAATGAGGTCATTGCCAAGAGCAGTGGTTGGGATGTCAAAATTCTTGCAACGGATCTGGATACCAATGTGCTCGCAACAGCTGAAAAGGGCGTCTATTCAATTGACCGTGTTAAAGATATTTCCGATCGCCGCCAGCGACGATTTTTTTTAAAAGGCAGTGGTAGTCATCAAGGTTATGTTCAGGTCAGGCCAGAGTTACGTCAACTCATTACCTATAAAAAACTTAACTTGATGGATGAGTGGCCTATGAGCGGCCCGATAGATATTATTTTTTGTCGAAACGTAGTGATCTATTTTAACAAAGAGACACAAAGAGTTCTTTTGGAACGGTTTGCCCAGTTAGTGGCACCAGAGGCGCATCTATTCATGGGGCATTCTGAGTCACTGAGTAATGTTAGCGATCAGTTTCAACTTTTAGGAAAAACAATATACAGGTTTTCTGCGTGAGTAGCCCAACAGCGTGTGCCAGTTTTTCGATGGCACCGACATCAGAGTGCCCCCCTGCTTTGCCTGGTTTTGAGCATATTCATCGTTATTGGGATAAAACCCGAGGTAAATATGCAGCAAAAATACACCCTGGTGAGCTTTATGTTACCCATGCCAGTGAGTTGATATCAACGGTGTTAGGGTCCTGTATCGCGGTATGTATTCGTGACCCTGCCAAGGGAATAGGCGGTATGAATCATTTTATGCTGCCGGCGACCAATAACAAAAAGCTTTCCATTGGCGCAGATCTTAGTGCGGCAGCACGTTATGGAAATTTTGCCATGGAACATCTGATCAATTCCATCCTGCGTTTTGGTGGCAGTAAGACCAGATTCGAAATAAAGGTATTTGGTGGCGGTAAGGTTCTTGCCCAAATGACCAATATTGGCTTGCAAAACATTAAGTTTGTGCGTGACTACATCAGTATTGAGGGTTTAAAAATTGTCGCTGAAGACACAGGTGGAATTCATCCGCGTAAAGTTGTTTATGACCCTGTTTCTGGCAAGGTTGCTATGAAGAAATTAAAGGCGATACATAACAATACAATTGAAGCGCGTGAGACTCGCTATCGAGACGGGTTGTCATCAAGCAAGGTTGAGGGGGAGGTTGACCTCTTTTAGGGGACAGAAAAGGATGAATAGCAAAGCACCTATACGCGTACTTATCGTTGATGACTCGGCGTTGATACGGCAGTTATTAAGCAAAATTTTATCCGATGACCCTGGTATTGAGGTTGTGGCGACTGCAAATGATCCTTATATCGCACGTGAAAAAATCAAGTTGCTTGAGCCTGATGTGATAACACTTGATGTTGAGATGCCACGTATGGACGGTATTACTTTTCTGCAAAATCTCATGCGCTTACACCCCATCCCCACGATTATGGTGTCATCACTGACCACCAAGGGTGCAGATGTGACGATGCGTGCCTTGGAGCTTGGAGTTATCGATTTTGTCACCAAGCCAGATGGCGATGTGACGCGCTTGCTTGAAGCATTTTCTGAAGAAATTATCGCCAAAGTCAAAGTGGCTGCCAGCGTTTCCAAAGAAGCCTTATTACGTAAAGCAGAACAGGTGAGAAGAGTACCCCGTGCGGCCAATAATAGTGCCACCTTGGCGGCAAGCGCGACACATTTCAAAACCACCGACAAGTTGATTGCGATAGGCGCCTCAACTGGCGGCACCGAAGCGATCAAGGAAGTACTTATGCAGCTACCGCACGATTCGCCCGGTGTGGTGATTTCTCAGCATATTCCCCCTTTATTTAGCACCTCCTTTGCAGCGCGCATGAATGACGTGTCGGCTTTGGCAGTTTGTGAAGCACAGGACGGTCAACAAATACTCAATGGGCATGCCTATATTGCGCCGGGTGGTCAACATTTAAAAGTTGAACGCAATGGTACTCGGTTTATCTGCAAGCTGGATGATAGCCCGCCAGTGAATCGGCATAAGCCCTCGGTTGATGTTATGTTCGGTTCTATTGCGGACAATGTTGGCATCAATGCCGTGGGTGTCATACTGACTGGCATGGGTCATGATGGTGCACAAGGCTTAAAGAAAATGCACGATCTGGGTGTTGCAACTATCGCACAAGACGAGAAAACAAGTATTGTCTGGGGTATGCCTGGGTCAGCAGTAAAGCTTGATGCGATCGACACCATTTTGCCACTGGACAAGATTGCCGGCAAAATTATTACTCTCGTTAAATAAACTAAATTAGCTCTTGTCTCTTAAGTTAAGATTGGTAATTTTAAAAGCTTCACTGAAAGCCATAGATTTCACGAGTGTTGTTGGCCTTATTGGCTCATTTTATAGTTTTATAGCCGCTACGTTTCTTTTACCAAGTTAAGCGTTAGCACGCTGCGCTATTGCTTTTAGATGTCCTGATTCAATCACTTCTCCGTGTTCGTCAAAGCTATAGAGGATCGGTTTTCCGGTGGGTACTTCCAATTTTTCTATTTCATCAACAGATAAATTGTTCAAATGTTTAAACAGGGCACGTAAGGTATTGCCATGCACCAAGATCAAAATGTTTTTTCCATTGCGTATTTGCGGCAGGGATTTTTCTAACCAAAATTAGACAATCCATTTTTCAGTATCTGCCAGGATTTCTGTATTAGGTAACACGTCAATATTGTTCATCACCGTATTGATCCAGGATTTCAGTTTTATTCATGCCT
This sequence comes from uncultured Thiotrichales bacterium, assembly GCA_964445215.1. Taxonomy (GTDB): domain Bacteria; phylum Pseudomonadota; class Gammaproteobacteria. The sequence continues at coordinate 4,761 of CAYUKF010000036.1, read as the reverse complement.
TGCAATGCACCGTAATGGCGTTCGTTGATACGCCAATCAATGTCAACAGGGGGTTGCTGGTTAATCTATTTCAGAATGATGTTCAGAGTCATTTTAGCGCGCGTCAGCATAGAACTGTATGCTTGGTCAAAATTGATGTTATGACTGGCAATGAGTTGGGCGGCTTACTGTCCTTCAGTTGTGCCGCGCTGGGAAAGAGCCATATCGGCCCAGCCAGAGAAGCGGTTTTCCAGATTCCATTGACTTTGAGCATAGCGTATAAAGATTACCGCTGCTTGTTCGAGTTTAGTATTGGCTGATTTAATCATAGCTAAACTATATTATGGCCTAGATATAGATTGTAAAAATCAATAAATGGCCTATTTTGGTTGCGAGGCGCTATCAATTGTTGAGAAGAAACGATGTGATGAGGGCGTTACTCTGCAGTAGTAGCTATTATTTTTAAGGTGTATAAAGCTGTTCTTCAGCAAATATTCAGTAGCAGCTGGGTAGTATGAACATCGTTATTCCTCTAAGTCGGAAGATCACATTGTGAGTGTTGTTGATTTAGAGGGTAGCTGCAGTGCCGATCATTTCTCTCCTGGCATATTTGCTTACCCCGCCTTTGTGCGGGGTTTTTTTTGCCTTTAATGATTGGTTGAGGCGACGTTTCACCCCAAGGGCTTGCTCCCCGTGTCAAGCATGGCCTGCCCTGTGCTTGACACGGGGGCGCAGGCTCTGCGAAAGAGTGGGCTACGTTGCTTCTTGCTGAATTGGCTTTTCAGAAAATCCATTTGATCGCTAAGAATACGCCGATTACGTAATACCAGCCATTCTGCAAAGTTGGGTGCATACGGTATTGCATGCAGCTTCATATGCGCCTGCTCAGGTGTGCGACAGCCTTTACGTTGATTACATTTAACACAGGCAGTAATGACATTAGTCCAGATGTCAGTGCCGCCGCGTGAAATGGGTACGACATGATCACGTGTTAAACGGCCATCAGAGAACGTGTCCACGCAATACATACACATGTGTTGGTCACGGCGAAACAACTCACGATTGGTGAGGGGAGGCACGACAGCGAATTTGTTGCCATTAGCGATTCCATGAGTGGCGATAATAGAATCGACCTCGACCCAGGAGCGTTCACCGGAAACACGATTAGTGCCGCCATGAATGCGAAAGTGATTTTCGCCTAAGGTCCAGGCGATCATCTCCTTACTATAGAGCGTGACAGCATCCTGCCAGTTGATCCAGCCCATTGCCTTACCAGAACGATCCAGCCTCAGAATCAGCGGGTGCATGTCTAATGTTCCTCGTATTCGCTACGCTTGCTTTGAGTACTCGAGAATACTAGCCCTTATGCCCAGTAAAACTCAAGGTAAAACGCAAGTTAATCGGTATCGATGATTGATCTATTGTTGGCAGCACAAGTTGTGTGTTGCATTGGCGGACATTTAACACTGCCGTAAGAGCAAAAAACGCAGCAATCGCCAATGTTAGGTTTTAGCAGGGTATGGCAAGATACACATTGGTAGAACCATTGGCATGCATTGGTTGGCATGGTTTCTATTTTCTTGTCACCACATTCAGGACAGGTAATGGTTGATTCTAGGATAATGCTTGACAAGATATGTTCAGCGTTTTTTTGCCGTGACGTGAGCTTTGACTGTTATGCCGTCTCGTAAGTATTCGATGATTAAGATATCGCCAACGTCAGTTTTGCGTAAAATATTTGCGTAGTCTCTGAGGTCATCAATGGTCTCATCGTTGATGGCTTGCAAAATATCACCCGCAACGAGCCCTGCTCTGGCAGCAGGAGAGTCAGCGACGACATCGCTTAAGCGTACACCCATGCCAATATAATCAAAGTCAGGAACCGTACCGATACTGATCTTTCTGCC
>CAYUKF010000036.1:0-2775 GCA_964445215.1 uncultured Thiotrichales bacterium | reverse complement strand
TGTTGTGTTATTTGGCTACCATCAGGTAGTGATACCTGGCCTAGCTGGGCTGTTAGCGGTACAGAGCGTTTTGCTAAGTATTCCAGTGTTTCTCGCACCACGCTAGCGACTTTAACAAGGCCAGCACCATTTATCTTATCTATGGTGTCACTGGGGCGGTGGTAGTCAAGATGAATGCCGCTGAAAAATTGTACGCCAGGTATGCCAATTTCATGAAAATTAACATGGTCGCTGGCGCCAAATGGTCGTTTATTAATATTGGTTTTAATGCCAGTGACAAAACCAACACCACGAAAGATATGCACCCATTCGCTAGCCGAGTCAGCGCCAAAAATACTAATGGCATTGTCACCTAAACGACCTACTGCATCGAGATTGAGTATTGCCATCGCCTGTTTTGCTGGATAGTGAGTATTATTTGCAACGTAATAATCAGAGCCTAATAGACCCGCTTCTTCGCCAGTAAAAGCAACAAATACCACAGTACGTTCTGGCTGCCACTTTTTACCGAGAATGCGGGCCAGCTCCAACATCACGGCAACACCGCTGGCATTGTCATCAGCGCCGGGGTGTATTTTTCCTTCATTACCCTCGCGTACATCTGGCCAACCACGACCAAGATGATCGTAATGGGCGCTAACGACAATACTTTGCCCTGTATATAAAGGGTTAGTGCCAGGTAAAATTCCAATGACGTTTTTAAGTACGATATCTGTGCCGAGTTTAGTAACATCGGCACGCCATTGTTGAAAATAATCATCATCATGGGTTTGCAGACCAGCTTGTTGAAATACCTTGGCAATATAGTTAGCAGCCTCATCAAGTTCGTCACTGCCAAGCCCTCGGCCTGCAAGTTTTTTGCCTGCAAGGTGGTGAATATCGGCCATCATACGTTGCTCGGAAAATACTGGTGCTAGCTCGGCTAGCGCAGGGCGAGGCGCAATTTTCAAGGGTATTACAGTGTTGTCGCTTAGAATTTTAAGCAAAGGCGAGTCAAGCACTGGCCATTGCCCCTTGCCAACATTTGCGGGTTCATCACCGGTGAAGGCGAGATAACTGTATTTGCCATAGTGTGGCAGCTTACGCGCCATACCAGGCAGGGCGGCGAGATTATCGCTAGCTAGCCAGAGAATAGTTTGTGCAGGGTTGTTAGGGTGGCGGCTGGTGACCACAAGCGAATGTGTGTCGCGTGAATAGCTATTATTACCAATTACTAGTTCATCATTGTCAATGACACCTTTGTGAACCGTGATTTGATCTGATACGACATGTTGAAAGCGATTATTCCAACCAAGTAGCCAGATAGCCTTATCGTCGGGTAGCTGTTCAAGCTCTGTGTCCAGGATAAATGTCCATTGAGTACGCTGGCCTTGTTGCCAGCTTGAGATAAGCTGGCGATAGGCATCAATAGTTTTATCATTTGCTGCCGCAGGTAGCACTGCCAAGGCTTTGCTTGCACCAAATCCTTGTGACAAGGCGGACGGGATTTCACGAGTATCAAGTCGGCGAAACACATCAAACTCTGGATCGACCATAACGCTAATAGGGGTTGTAGGGGCGTCTATGGTAATGCTATTACGGCGCTTGTTTAGAGCAAGGAAAAATTTCGTAGAATCGCCATCAGAAAATTGTGCAATGATGGGTACGGTGAGATTGTAAGGTGCATCGCTTTGTGTTTGTTCTATTTCTATCAATAGTTTGTTGCCAGTATTTTTTGATTGTATGTGTTCGACCTTTCTTAGGCGCAAGCTTGGTGCGCCGCTACGATCAAGCCATTGTGAAAAAAAGGCGCTGAGGTCTTTTTTTGCAACTTCACTAAAGACTTTGGCAAGGTCAGTAAAGCTGGCTTTTTTAAAGCGATATTTTTTATAAAGTTGACGTAGGCCTTGGCTAAATATTTCATCGCCCAATTTTATTCTAAGCATATGAAATAGCATTAGCGATTTACCATAGCCAATGGCTTCTGACGCAGAATCATGTCGTGAACGAAATTGATTTAGCGGGAAATCGCGACCGGCATCAACGTAGTCACTGTATTTTTGCAAACTATTACGGCGGTAATTAACAGCATTGCCGCGTTGTTCGGCAATGAGGTGGTCAGCAAGGTAGGCAGTAAGACCTTCTGCCCAGTTTCCGTTGGCATAATCAACAAAGACACTATTCCCCCACCAGTTATGCAAAATTTCATGTGGGTAGGAGCTATGCAGAATGAAAGGGAAACGCATGACTCTAGAGCCAAGCAAGGTAAATGAGGGCATGCCAAAGCCGGTTTCCCAAAAATTCTCTATTACGGCAAACTTTTGATAAGGATATTTACCAATAAATTTTTCATACATCGTCAGATATTGTGCGCCAACATCAAGATATTGTTGTGCTAAAGAAGCATCATCTTCACGCAAATAAACCTGCATTTCGACATTACCAGCTTGTTGGGTGTAGAGCTTAAACGGTGCCGCGACCAGATAAATGTCATCTTGCGGTGAAGTCTCACTCCAGTTGACGCGGGTAGCTCCGTCAGCGGATTCAAGCACAGTTCTTTTGCCTGCACTGACGGTAAGCCAGGGTGATGGCATACTGATTTCAAGCTCAAAACTGACCAAGCTATTGGCAATAGTTGGATACCAAGCAGAGCCACCATCAAGAAAAACACCGTTTTCATTGATAATGCCTTCAGTAGAGCTGAAGCTGCGTGCGCCATCGAAGCTGGGTTGTTGTAAAGCGTGATTGATAGCGCCAGCGTAGCGCAGAGTAATACGTTTGCTATCCGGTATTTCT
>CAYUKF010000035.1:8297-11786 GCA_964445215.1 uncultured Thiotrichales bacterium | reverse complement strand
TCAAATAAACTAAAAACGCGTATACGGGGGAATTTATGGAAGCGTTTCAATCAGGTGGTGACGTACTTTTTGTATTGTTAGGTGCCATTATGGTGTTGGCGATGCACGCTGGTTTTGCCTTTCTTGAAGTCGGCACGGTGCGTAAAAAGAACCAAGTGAATGCTTTGGTTAAAATTATTAGCGATTTTGCGATATCAACCATTGCCTACTTTTTTATTGGTTACAGCTTGATTGCTTACGGCTTTGATTTTTTCAGGAGTGCTGAAGCACTGACTGCAATGAATGGCTTTGAGCTGGTTAAGTTCTTCTTTTTGTTGACATTTGCCGCAGCAATTCCAGCCATTATTTCAGGTGGTATCGCCGAGCGCGCACGCTTTTATCCGCAATTATTGGCGTCGTTTTTAATTGTTGCGCTGCTCTATCCGTTCTTTGAGGGGATTGTCTGGAACGGTAATTATGGCATTCAGGACATGATCGAGAGCACGTTTGGCGCGTCTTTTCATGATTTTGCTGGTTCGATAGTCGTCCATGCTGTCGGTGGCTGGATCGCCTTGGCAGCAGTATTGTTGCTGGGGGCGCGCCATGGTCGTTATCGTGTCGACGGTGGTATCACTGCACATCCACCCTCAAGTATTCCGTTTCTTGCGTTAGGGGCTTGGGTGCTGACTGTAGGTTGGTTTGGCTTTAATGTCATGTCTGCACAAAGTGTTGAAGGTATTAGTGGTCTGGTGGCGATTAACTCGTTAATGGCCATGGTCGGTGGTGTACTTGGCGCTTTATTTGTCGGCAAAAATGACCCAGGTTTTGTCCACAATGGCCCGTTGGCGGGCTTGGTGGCGATCTGTGCAGGATCGGACATTGTCCATCCTATTGGTGGCCTGGTCATTGGCTTGATCGCTGGTGCGCTGTTTGTGTGGACGTTTACGCTGGCGCAAAACAAGTGGAAAATTGACGATGTGCTCGGTGTGTGGCCTTTACATGGTCTATGTGGTGTCTGGGGCGGTATTGCCTGTGGCATTTTCGGTGCGGAAGCACTGGGCGGGCGTGGCGGGGTCACTTTGGCTGCGCAGATAGCAGGTTCTGTGCTGGGCGTGGTGATTGCCTTTGTTGGTGGTTTTATCATTTATGGCATCATCAAAATAATCATCGGTATTCGCCTGTCTGAGTCTGATGAAATTCAGGGTGCTGACCTGAGTATCCATAAAATCAGATCTACTTCAGACTACGATTAGCCTTTACGATTGATCCACGTGTTGTGGCTGGCGACTCGATGCATCGAGTCGCCAGCTCTCTGATTTCTATATCTTAGGTTTCTTAGATACTGGAAATCTCATGCTAAAACGTGTAGCTTAATACTTTTCCTCCCACCTGACTTGCATGAATCCTAAGCTATTTATTCAAACACACGGTTGCCAAATGAACGAATACGACTCCTCGCGCATGGTGGAGTTGTTGAATGAATCGCATGGGCTAGAAGTTACCACGTTGCCTGATGAAGCCGATGTGCTGCTACTCAATACCTGTTCTATCCGTGAAAAGGCTCAGGAAAAAGTATTTTCTGCGCTAGGGCGTTGGCGTAAGCTAAAGCTGAAGCGGCCAGACCTCATCATTGGCGTGGGTGGTTGTGTCGCCAGCCAGGAGGGTGAAGGGATACGCCAGCGAGCGCCCTATGTTGACATGGTATTTGGACCGCAGACTTTACACCGTCTACCCGCGATGATTGACGCGGTACGCAAGACACGCAAGCCGGTTGTCGATATCAGTTTTCCCGAAATTGAGAAGTTCGATCATCTGCCCGCGCCGCGGGCGGATGGGCCAAGTGCCTTTGTTTCGGTTATGGAAGGTTGCAGTAAATACTGCACATTTTGTGTCGTGCCCTATACTCGTGGTGAAGAAGTCAGTCGCCCCTTTGAAGAGGTGTTAGCTGAGGTCAGCTTGCTAGCTGAGCAGGGAGTACGTGAGATCAACCTGCTAGGTCAAAATGTCAATGCCTATCGGGGGCCAATGGCCGATGGTGATGAAGCTGATTTAGCGCTACTCATTACCTATATTGCCGAGCTTGAAAGTATAGAGCGCATTCGCTTTACCACGTCACACCCTGTTGAGTTCTCGGATAGCCTAATTCAAGCCTTTGTCGATGTACCAAAATTAGTGAGCCATTTGCACCTACCTGTGCAAAGTGGTGCAGATAGAATTTTGGCGCTGATGAAACGTGGGCATACGGCGTTGGAGTACAAATCAAAAATTCGTCGTATACGTCAAGCAAGGCCAGACCTTAGCCTGTCGTCAGACTTTATTATTGGTTTCCCTGGTGAGACCGATGACGATTTTGAACAAACGATGAAATTAATCGAAGATATTGGTTTTGATCACTCGTTTAGCTTTATCTATAGCGCCAGACCTGGCACACCGGCAGCGAATTTTCCTGATGATGTCAGTATGGAAGTGAAACAGCAACGCCTATCACGTTTGCAACAGCGCATACGCGAAATGGCTGAGGCCATTAGCCAGTCTATGGTTGGCACGTGCCAGCGCGTGTTGGTCGATCGTCCTTCTAAGCGAGACGCCAATATTTTGGCTGGCCGTACTGAAAATAATCGCGTGGTTAATTTTGCTGGTCCAGCCAGTTTGATTGGGCATTTTGCCCAAGTAGATATTACTGAGGCATTACCTAATTCATTGCGTGGTCGCTTGGTGTTAAATGATGATAAGGTTTCTGTAGCACATTGCGCTTAAACCGAATTGAGTGAGCACCGCTATAAAACCATCCGAACTTGTTTTAGAACCCCAAAATAATGAGCGTCTTGCTAAGCTTTGCGGTCAATTTGACGAGCATTTGCGCAAGATTGAACAATCGCTGGGTATGGAGATCAAAAACCGCGGCAATCATTTTTGGCTACATGGCGAGGAGCAATCGATTCAACTGGCGCGTGTTGTGCTTAGTGATTTATATGAAGATACAAAAAACAGTGGTATTAACGCAATTGAAGTCCATTTGGCTTTGCAAAAAGCAGGTATTGAAGCAACGATGAGTGATGAGGCGAGAGCGGCTACGGCTAAGGTGATACCAATTAAAACCCGTAGTGGCATCATTAAAGCGATTGGTGCCAACCAACAATCTTATCTGAATGCGATTGCTAACCACGATATTAACTTTGGTATTGGCCCTGCGGGGACAGGCAAGACATATCTCGCCGTAGCTTGCGCAGTTGATGCGCTTGATAAGCAGCAGGTGCAACGTATTGTATTAGTGCGACCTGCCGTTGAGGCGGGTGAGCGACTGGGTTTTTTGCCAGGCGATCTGGCACAAAAAATCGACCCTTATTTACGGCCACTCTATGATGCCTTGTATGAAATGCTGGGTAATGAACATGTGACAAAGTTGATGGAGCGCAATGTGATTGAAGTGGCACCGTTGGCTTATATGCGTGGCCGCACCTTAAGCGAAGCGTTTGTGATTCTCGATGAAGCGCAAAATACCACCAGAGA
>CAYUKF010000035.1:5991-8197 GCA_964445215.1 uncultured Thiotrichales bacterium | reverse complement strand
AAAATATGAGGCTGTAGACGACGCATAGTTATGCCGGTCGAAATACAGTTAAGCAGTAGTTTAGCCGATAATGTATATGTGCCTAGCGAAGAATTACTTGCGGTATGGGTGGGCGCGGTTTTGCGCAAGCAATCTATTGATGAAGCTGAATTGTCTATTCGTATTGTTGATGAAAGTGAAAGCCAGAATTTGAATAAAGAGTATCGTGATAAAAATACGCCAACCAATGTATTGTCATTTTCTCTTGGTGTGCCAGAGTATGTAATGCCGCGTATATTGGGTGACCTGGTCATTTGTGCTGAAGTGGTTGCAGTTGAGTCGCAGGCACAAGATAAACCACGCGATGCACATTGGGCGCATATGGTAGTGCATGGCGTGTTGCATTTGTTAGGTTTTGATCATCAAGTTGATGGGCAGGCGCAGCAGATGGAAGGCTTGGAAATAGGGATCATGCAGGGGCTTGGCTTTGCCAACCCTTACGAGTAACATTTTGCTAGTACGCTAGCGCAATAGGTGAATGTAGTTATTATGCCGGAAGGATCTAGTAACGGTTCAAGTTCTCGATCTTGGTTAGAGAAATTGAGCCAGGCTCTAAGTGGCGAGCCAAAGGACCGACAGCAATTGTTGGAATTACTGCAGGAAGCAGAACAGCGTAATGTTATGGGTGCAGATGCCCTGGTGATGATAGAAGGTGTTTTGCAGGTTGCTGACATGCAAGTGCGCGATATCATGGTGCCGCGTGCGCAAATGATCGTGGTCGAACGCGACCATGAGTTAGAAGAAATGTTGCCTATTATTACGCAATCGGCACATTCACGCTTTCCGGTTATTGGTGAAACCCGCGATGATGTGGTGGGTATTTTGTTGGCAAAAGACCTATTGCCATTCTTTCATAGCGATGAAAATAGTTTTATTTTACGTGAGCTTTTGCGGCCAGCGATATTTGTGCCGGAAAGTAAACGCTTGAACGTGCTATTAAAAGAGTTTCGCGCAAGCCGTAACCATATGGCTATTGTTGTTGACGAGTATGGTGGTGTTGCGGGTCTGGTTACGATTGAAGATGTGCTTGAGCAAATTGTTGGTGAAATCAGTGATGAGCATGACATTGATGATGATAGCTACTTTAAAAAGCACAGTGATACAGAATTCACTGTTAAAGCATTAACGCCTATTGATGAATTCAATGAGCAGTTTTTTAGTCACTTTAACGATGATGAATTCGACACTATTGGCGGTGCAGTGATCAATGCTTTTGGTCATATGCCTGCGCGTGGCGATAGTCTGACTATTGGCTTGATATCGTTTGATGTGTTAGCGGCAGATAGCCGTCGTTTGCATTTGCTACAGGTTTCGTTAGCAGCGGATTTGGCTGACAAGGTCAATAGTGCAGAGGCTCCCTAACTTTCTTAATCTAACTATCGAGAGTTTGATTACGTGATACTGCGATTGGGTTGGTCTGGAGAGTTGCTTGCCCTGTTGGCGGGCGCTGTGACGCCACTCGCTTTTGCACCCTACGGCTTTTACCCTATCGCCATTATTAGCTTGGCGGTTCTTTTTTCTTTGTGGCTAGCGGTTACAGCAAAGCGCGCGTTTCTGCGTGGTTTACTGTTTGGCATTGGCATGTTTGCTGTTGGAATACAAGGGCTGTTTATTAGCATTCATGAATACGGTGACGTACCGTTCGCTTTGGCATTATTGTTGAGTGCTTTGCTTGTTGTTTACTTATCTTTGTTCCCCGCAGCCTTGGGCTATTTGCTGACACGTTTTACGCCCGGCTTGAGTGTCGTTAGCATAAACCTAAAGTTGCTATTGATTTTCCCCGCAGCCTGGACGCTTAGTGAATTATTGCGCGGTTGGTTGTTCACGGGTTCGCCCTGGCTAAGTATGGGTTATTCACAAATTGATGGCTCACTTTCCGGAGTGGCTCCAGTGTTGGGTGTGTATGGCGTGTCATGGTTGCTGGCCTTATGTTCAAGTCTGCTCGTGTTGGTTTTGTTTCGGCGTGGTTTGATTGTAAAGCTGACCTATGTTGTTGCAATAGCACTGGTTATGTTTTTTGGTTCTTTGCTTTCTACAGTGCAGTGGACGGATAACGTAGGTGATACGATCAAAGTAAGCTTGATCCAAGGCAATATTCCACAACAATTAAAATGGCAGAAGGAAGTCTATCAACCGACTCTCAATCTCTACTTAGAATTAAGCCGAG
>CAYUKF010000035.1:4623-5891 GCA_964445215.1 uncultured Thiotrichales bacterium | reverse complement strand
TGCCATTGAGATCTATATTGGGCGGGCTGGTCGATTTTATGCAGGTGCCGATGTCGAGTTTTTCAGCAGGTGACATTGATCAAGCACCGATGATGCTTGCTGGCAACCCTATTGGCATGTCTATTTGCTTCGAGGATGTGTTTGGTGAAGAGCTGGTACGTGTGGTACCCAAGACAACCCTGTTGGCCAATGTCAGCAATGATGGTTGGTTTGGTGACTCCAGCGCGGCTTATCAACATCAACAGATTGCACGTATGCGCGCCCTAGAGGCGGGTCGCCCTTTATTGCGAGCGACGAATACCGGCGTGTCTTCGATTATGGATCATAAAGGACATTTATTGGCTGTTAGCGAGCTTAATATTGTTGATGTTATTACTGCTGATGTGCAGCCACAGTCAGGGTTAACGCCCTACGTACGCTTTCAAAACACGGTTGTTGTCTTGTTAGTCTTGGGCATATTGTTGTTAGCCGGTTTACTTAAACGTCGATCTATCGTTGATTAGTTGGGGCTTAGTCGGCTGCTCTGCTAACATTCACCCTTAAGATGCGTATGGCGTTCGCCACAGCATGGTATCTACCGGAATACGAGGTTCAATGAGTAACGAATACAATGCCGCCGAGATAGAGCAAGCGGTGCAGTCTTATTGGCAGACAAGCAGAAGCTTTGCTGCGATCGATAATCACAGCGGCGATAATTTCTATTGCCTATCAATGTTCCCCTATCCCAGTGGTCGCCTGCATATGGGCCACGTGCGCAACTACACCATTGGTGATGTTATTAGCCGTTATCAGCGTATGTGTGGCAAAAACGTATTGCAGCCGATGGGTTGGGATGCTTTTGGTTTGCCCGCTGAAAATGCCGCAATCAAGAACAATGTGCCACCAGCAAAATGGACACGCGACAATATTGCGGCGATGCGTGCTCAGCTAAAACGTTTGGGTTTTGCCTATGACTGGTCGCGTGAGATTGCTACCTGCCACCCAGATTACTATCGTTGGGAACAATGGTTTTTTATTCGCCTGTATGAGAAAGGCTTGGTCTATAAAAAAACCTCAGCAGTAAACTGGTGCCCTCATGATATGACTGTGTTAGCGAATGAGCAGGTGATTGATGGTTGCTGTTGGCGTTGCGATACACCGGTCGAGCGACGTGAAATACCACAGTGGTTCCTTAAAATTACTGATTATGCCGATGAGTTGCTGGAATCGCTCGATCAACTTGATGAGTGGCCAGAACAAGTGCGCGCGATGCAGCGTAATTGGATTGG
>CAYUKF010000035.1:0-4523 GCA_964445215.1 uncultured Thiotrichales bacterium | reverse complement strand
GTTTACGCCGCTAACTTTGTATTGATGAGCTACGGCAGTGGTGCAGTCATGTCAGTGCCTGCTCATGACCAACGTGATTGGGAGTTCGCACAAAAATACGGTTTACCTGTTAGGCAAGTTATTACCAAAACTAGTGGTGATGAGGTGGATCTTACCAATGCCGCCTATACCGATAAAGGCATACTGATTAATTCAGGAAGTTTTGATGACCTTGGTTTTGATGACGCCTTTGCTGCTATTGCTGAGACACTTGAAAATAAAGACAGCGGTAAGCGTAAAACCAATTATCGATTGCGTGATTGGGGCGTATCGCGTCAACGCTATTGGGGAGCACCAATCCCAATGGTGATTTGCGATGACTGCGGTGATGTGCCAGTGCCAGCAGATCAGTTGCCAGTAATACTACCTGAAGATGTCACCTTGGTTGCGGGTAGTAGTTCACCTTTGGCACGTATGCCGGAATTTTATGAGACGGATTGCCCAAGCTGTGGTCACTCGGCAAAACGTGAAACCGACACTTTTGATACGTTTATGCAGTCATCGTGGTATTACGCGCGCTATACCTGTCGTGATAATGACAAGGCAATGCTCGATAACCGCGCTAATGAATGGTTGCCGGTAGATCAATATGTGGGTGGTATTGAACATGCTATTTTGCATTTACTCTATGCGCGCTTTTATCACAAGCTATTACGCGATGAAGGCCTCGTCACTTCCGACGAACCTTTCAAACGTTTGTTGACGCAGGGCATGGTGCTTAAAGACGGCAGTAAAATGTCAAAGTCGAAAGGCAATACCGTTGACCCGCAAGCCCTCATAGAACGTTATGGCGCAGACACAGTACGTTTATTCACCCTATTTGCCGCACCGCCTGAGCATTCGCTGGAATGGAATGACGCTGCTGTTGAAGGTTCCTACCGTTTTCTTAAGCGCCTTTGGCGGTTATTGTTTGAAGAGCCAGCAAATCAAAACTTGCGTAACAATATTGAGCGGATAGCGACGGCTGATTGGTCAACCTTGGGTGCTGCCATTAAAAAACAGCGTTTTGAGCTGCATAATTTGCTAGAACTGGCCAATCGCGATATGGCTAAATATCAATTTAATACCGTGGTTGCCAGCGCCATGAAAATGGTTAACTTACTTGCGCAGTGGCCGCAAGAAAATGATACAGATAATAATGGTGCGGATTTGGCTCGCTGCGAGGCAGTAACGATATTGCTGCGCATAATTGCACCGATAGTGCCGCATATTGCCCATACCTTGTGGCAGCAGATTGGCCATGAGGGTGATATCCTTGATGCAGGCTGGCCGCAGGTTGATAGCGCTGCGTTAATCAGTGATGAAATTGAACTGGTGGTACAAGTGAATGGTAAATTACGCGATCGTATTACAGTGGCCGTCGGCGCATCGAATGATGTAATAGAGCAGTCGGCGTTGGCCTCTGATAACGTTGCCCGTTTTGTTGAAGGTAAGCAGATAAAGAAAATTATTATTGTGCCTAAGCGCTTAGTGAATATCGTTATCGGGTGAATATCGTTGTTACTAGCTAGATTATTTTTATTGTTGGTATTATCAGTTGCGCTTGTGGCCTGTGGCTATCAACTGCGTGGCCTGCAAAACAGCAATGTTGAGCTTGCTGTTTCATCGGTGTATTTAACCGGAGGCGAGCAAGATGCTGCCTTGCTTGTTTTGTTAAAACAGCGCTTGCAGCAAGCAGGTGTTGCCCAAGTTGCCGCCGATGAATTGGCCGATGTCAGCCTCAATCTGGATTTGATCTCACGTTCGCGCCGCGTCTTGTCAGTGAATAGCGCAGCCAAAGTCTCTGAATACGAATTACATTATGCAGTGAGCTACCAAATCATCGTGTTGGAAGGTGGGCTAAAAGGTGTGCCTAGGCAACGTAGCGCAAGTGCGCGTCGCGATATTACCTTTGATGAAAATCAGGTATTGGCTAAAGCCGAAGAAGAGGAGCGACTTTACCAAGATATGCGTAGTGATGTTACTAACACGATTTTGCGTGTTTTACAGCGTGTAGAGTTGGCGCCAACAGTTGTTGAGTGACGTTAGCTCAGTAATATTTCCCCAGGCGAGTTTAATACAATGAAAATTGATGCGCGGCAGTTATCGGTGCACTGCAAAAACTCTTTATTACCTTGTTATATCGTGTCAGGTGATGAGCCTTTATTGGTGCAAGAGGCTGCCGACCAATTACGTCAGGCCGCTGTCGCACAAGGTTTTGATGCGCGTGACGTTCACCATGTAGAAACGGGGTTTGATTGGTCAAGCCTGGCAGCAGCGGCTGATGCCCTCTCTTTGTTTTCTAATCGGCGTTTAATCGAGCTGCGTTTTAGTAAACCGACACCAGGTAATGCTGGTTCACAGGCCTTGCGTGATCTGGCGCAACGCATGCCTGCGGATACAGTCTTTTTGCTTGTCATGCCTAAATTCGATGCTAAGGTAAAAACATCTGCCTGGTTTAAAGCCCTGGATAAAATCGGCGCACTGGTGCAGATATGGCCGTTAGAACGACGTCAGTTAGGTCAATGGTTGTCAGCGCGAATGCAGCAGCAAGGGCTTGCGGCGGATCAAGATGCCATTCGCTTATTAGCCGATTACGTCGAAGGTAATTTACTTGCTGCTGCGCAGGAAATTGATAAACTTGCTCTGATCGTAGCCGATGGCACCCAAGCTGATCGGTGTATTACGCTGCGCTTGATGGAAGATAGCATTAGCGACAGCGCACGTTTTGATGTCTTTGGCCTGGTTGATAGTGCGTTAGCAGGCGACAGTGTGCGCGTGCAGCGTATGGTAGCGATGTTGGAACAAGAGGATATCGCGGCCACGCGGGTTTTATGGGCCTTGTCACGCGAGTTGCGTACCTTGGTAAAATTAGCTGGTAGAGCGGGCTCAGCAGGCCATGTCGATAGCGCGCTTGCCCGTTCACTCGGTGTCTGGCAAAAGCGACTACCTTTGATCGTTGATGCCCTGAAACGTCAGGATGCTAAGACGTGGCAGCGCTTGCTGCGTCGTGCGGCGCGGGCAGATCGTGTCATTAAAGGTGCTGAGGCAGGCAATGCCTGGGATGAATTGTTACAATTGGCATTAGCAATTGCTGGTGCAGCACCCTTGCCGGTTCGTAACAGCGCTTAATGCCCCGCTAAATAAGGTTCTCCATGGTCTCCACAGCAGCAGATATCACGACTAATACCGATATGGACAGCATCGAAACACTAATGAACGAGCTAGGTCGCAATGCCAAAGTGGCTTCGCGTGTGCTGATGTCTGCCAGTACGGCGGATAAAAATACTGCATTGATCGCTATTGCCGAGGCGATTGTTGGGCGTCAGGCTGATTTGATTGCCGAAAACAAGAAAGACCTTGATGCTGGTCGTGCCCGTGGTTTGAGCGCTGCCTTGATGGATCGGCTTGAGCTGAACGCCGAGCGCATCGAGTCAATGGCAGATGGTTTGCGTCAGGTTGCAGCGCTGCCTGACCCTGTTGGCGAAATCAGCGGTATGAGTTATCAGCCCTCAGGCATTCAAGTCGGACATATGCGCGTGCCGTTAGGTGTTGTCGGCATCATTTACGAATCGCGGCCTAATGTCACGGCCGATGCAGCGGCTTTGTGTTTGAAATCAGGCAATGCGGCGATATTGCGCGGCGGTTCAGAAGCGCTGCATTCTAATCAGGCCATCGCACGTTGCATCCATGATGGCTTGCGCCAGGCGGGTTTACCGTTAGCCGCAGTGCAAGTTGTACCGACGACTGACCGTGCAGCGGTGAGCGCATTGGTGCGCATGAAAGATTATGTTGACGTTATCGTGCCACGCGGTGGCAAGGGCCTGATCGAACGCGTCAGCGCCGATGCCCGCGTGCCAGTAATTAAACATTTGCATGGTGTCTGTCATGTGTATATTGATGCGGAGGCAGATATTGATAAAGCTGTGGCGATAGCCGTTAACGCCAAAACCCAACGTTACGGTACTTGCAATACGATGGAAACGTTGTTGGTTGCCGAATCCATTGCGCCGAGGGTATTGCCCCTGTTGGCAAGAGAATACGCCGACAAAGGCGTTGAACTGCGCGGCTGTGCACGCACATTAACTATTGTTACAAAAGCCAAAGCGGCAACCGAAGATGATTGGCATGAAGAATATTTAGCGCCTATTTTGTCTATTCGTATCGTTGATGGGCTTGACCAGGCACTGGACCATATTCATCAATACAGCTCGAGCCATACTGAATCGATTGTTAGTGAAAATTATTCAGCGACGCACCGTTTTTTGCGTGAAGTGGATTCAAGTTCCGTCATGGTCAATACGTCAACACGGTTTGCTGACGGTTTTGAATATGGCCTGGGTGCTGAAATTGGCATTAGTACGGACAAGCTTCATGTGCGCGGCCCTGTCGGTTTGCAAGGCCTAACCTCGCAAAAGTATATAGTGCTGGGTGATGGCCATATTCGTTGTTAACGGATGATAGGCGTTTATGGCGGCACCTTTGACCCCATCCATTTCGGTCAT
>CAYUKF010000034.1:7249-11893 GCA_964445215.1 uncultured Thiotrichales bacterium | reverse complement strand
CTTACGCTCCAGACAAGTGAGTACTAATACGGCATATCAGCTACACTATCGGCCAATCATCACTGGATCGTGAACAATGAGCATAGAAAACTTGCATGCGGTGCCCAATTTGACGCCCCATTTAACGACAGCGCTGACCGGCCCACTACACAAGATCGAACAACACTTGCTGGATCAGCAGCCATCTATAGAGACCTGGTTTCGCAATCAATGGCGTAAAACACCGGCACCCTTTTATGCCTCGGTCGATCTGCGTAATGCAGGCTTTAAATTAGCCCCGGTTGACACCAATTTGTTTCCGGCAGGGTTCAATAACCTCAATCCAGCATTTATGCCCTTATGTATCCAGGCTGCTCAATCAGCGCTTGAAGGCATCTGCCCTGACGCCAACCAGGTGTTAATCATCCCTGAGAGTCACACGCGCAATAATACCTACTTTGAAAGTTTGTCCATGCTGCAAGAAATTCTAACCAAAGCTGGCTATTTAACCAAGATTGGCTCGCTGAACCCAGAAATAGAATCTGTGCAGACGCAGCAATTACCATCGGGTCAACAACTGACACTATATCCGCTGATCCGCAACGGCAATCGCATTGGTGTTAGCGGTTTCGACCCCTGTGTCGTGTTGCTCAATAACGATCTTTCTAACGGCACGCCAGAAATTCTCGACAATATTGAGCAAACCATTATTCCGCCTATGCGCTCAGGTTGGGCCCACCGGCTTAAATCGGGTCATTTTGGCCATTATCAGCAAGTCGCCGAGCAATTTGCCGAGCAAATCGACATCGACCCTTGGTTGATCAATCCGTTATTTACCACCTGTGGCGAAATTAATTTTATGAAACGTGAAGGCGAAGATTGTATCGCCCATAACGTTGGCAGTCTGCTTGCTGCTATTCAAGCCAAATACGATGAATATGGCATCAAAGAAGCCCCCTTCATCATCGTTAAGGCCGATGCCGGTACCTATGGCATGGGTATTATGACCATCCATTCGGTCGAACAAGCGCGCGAACTCAACCGTAAGCAACGCACGAAAATGTCAAAAACCAAGGGTGGGCAGTCTGTCTCAAAAGTAATATTGCAGGAAGGCGTCTACACCTTTGAAAGCTGGGGCGATGATCAAGCCGTCGCTGAGCCGGTAGTTTACATGCTCGATCATTTTGTCGTCGGGGGGTTTTATCGTGTTCATACGGAGCGTGGTCGCACCGAAAACCTTAATGCACCAGGCATGCATTTTGAACCGCTGGCTTTTGCCGAACCCTGCAATTCTCCTAACGCAAAAATGTCTCCTGATGCTTGCCCTAATCGATTCTACGCCTATGGTGTGATCGCTCGACTCGCCTTGCTTGCTGCAGCACGTGAGCTTGATGAATTAAAACGTGATGGCAGTTAAACCCTAAGGAATCCCTAATAATGCGCTATCGCCTTGGTGTCATCATGGATCCCATTGACTCAATCATCCCCGCCAAAGACAGTACACTGGCCATGTTGCTTGAAGCGCAAGCGCGTGGCTATGAGCTGCATTATATGGAACAAAATGACATCTCGATACGTGACGGGATCAGCTATGGCAACAGTCGAACATTAACGGTTACCGACGACGGTCAATCCTGGTTTCAACTTGGCGACACAAACAAGCAAGCTCTGCATAAGCTTGATGTCATTCTCATGCGCAAAGACCCACCCTTTGATATGGAATATGTCTATACCACTTATGCCCTGGAGCTGGCCGAACAAAAAGGCTGCCTGGTGATTAACAAACCGCAAAGCTTGCGTGATGTGAACGAGAAGCTTTTTATCTCGTGGTTCCCACAATGCTGCGCACCCACATTGATCTGCCGAGACCGTCAACAACTACGCGATTTTATTGATGAGCAAAAAAATGTTGTCGTCAAACCATTAGACGGTATGGGTGGAGAATCGGTATTTCGCACTGCGATTGATGACCCTAATAAATCCGTCATCATCGACACCATCACCCACAATGGCTCACGCAGCGTGATGGCGCAGCGTTTTATTGCTGAAATCAGCGCCGGTGACAAACGTATTCTTATGATTGATGGCGAGCCCATTGCTTATGCGCTGGCACGCATTCCAGCCAAAGGTGAAAGCCGTGGCAACCTGGCGGCAGGTGGAATAGGCAAAGGCGTTGAACTCAACGAACGTGATCGCTGGATCTGCCAACAAGTAGGCTCAGAATTACGCCAACGTGGGCTAGTTTTTGTTGGGCTAGACGTCATTGGCGACTACCTAACTGAAATTAATGTCACTAGCCCAACGTGTATTCGTCAGCTTGATAAGCGCTACAATCTCAATATTAGCGCGACCTTATTTGATGCCATTGAACGTAAACTCAACTAAACGTTTTCGCCACGTATTCCCCCTCAAGGGGGGACAAAACCGAGCTTTGCCGTATTTCCTCGCGTTAATACACAAAACACGCAGCACCAGTGTATTGCTAATATCACTTATGTTGGTTGTAATAACTGCCTGTAGCAATAAAGATGATATACCCATCTATCGCAATCAAATTCTCGCTTTTGGCACGATAGTCGAACTCACCTTATTTGATACCGATGAAATACAGGGTGAAAAGCTCAGCAGCGAGATTCGCTTGATGATGGAGAATTTTCATCAGCAATGGCATGCCTGGCAAGATGGCCCGCTGACCAAACTCAATCACGCACTCAGTCAAACAGGACAAGGTGCCCCAAGAGCAGGTATCGAACTCACCCCAGATGACGCAAAACTCATCGCACAATCCCTGTCACTGGCAAAAATGAGTGAAGGCTTATTTCACCCACTATTAGGTGACTTGATATCCATATGGGGCTTTCACAGCGACGAGCTACTGCAATCACCACCAAACGATCAAATTATTGCCAATATTGTCAACACATTGCCAGCACTGAATCAGATTAATATCAATGAAAATATCCTCAGCAATAACAGTGGCCAAACCATACACTTTGATCTGGGTGGTTTTGCCAAAGGCGTCATTATTGATCGCAGTATCGAATACCTGCGCCAGCACGGTGTCAATAACGCCATTATCAACGCTGGCGGTGATCTGCGCGCCATTGGTGCGGCTGGCGAACGTCCTTGGCGTATCGGCATACGTCATCCGCGTGATCTAGGCGTCTTTGCATCGATTACTATTCGACAAGACGAGTCGGTATTTACCTCAGGCGACTATGAACGTTATTTTCAATACAAGGACAAACGTTATCACCACATCATTGACCCGCGCACTGGCTATCCTGCCGAGTCGATCGCCTCAGTCACGGTTGTGCACAATGATAGCGCCACAGCCGATGCCGCCGCCACTGCATTATTTATCGCTGGCAAACAGCATTGGCCGCGTATTGCCAAATCGATGGGAATCAAACATGTCATGATCATCGATCAAGACAACAAGGTTTACATAACACCTGAGCTTGCGCAACGCATGACCTATGAAGTGTCGCCCACGCCCACTGTGGAAATTCGCACACTGCCATGACTCGTCTTGATCTACTGATTATAGTTATCACGCTAGCTGTGCTGCCATTGCTCTATTGGCAATTATGGGGGCCGAATTATCGCGGCACCGAAATCAAAATATTCGTTGCCGACCAAACACCACAGCGCTTTTCCTTGCTGCGTGATCAAACACTCACCATCAACGGCAAACTTGGCGATAGCATTATTAGCATCAAGAATGGCAAAACCGCTTTTATCGAATCACCGTGCCCCAATAAACAATGCATTCACAGCGGCTGGCTACAGCGTAATGGCGATACCACAGCATGCCTGCCCAACCGCATTACCCTTAGTGTGATTGGTGATGGTATCGCGCGCTTTGATAGCGTTAATTTTTAAAATTGGCAACACCTGTGAACACAGCGCCTGTAAAAACAACAATGGCCAGCGAGCGCCAAGATCACATTATTGCCTGGTTTACTGCTTTGGCCATCGCTATTCACGTGTTAGAAAGTGCAATACCCAGCCCTATTCCGGGCGTCAAGATTGGTCTTGCCAACATTGTTACCATTGTCGTTTTAGTGCAGTTTGGCTGGCGTACTGCCGCCTGGGTATCGCTTTTGCGTGTGCTTATCGGCAGTCTCATTATTGGTAGCTTTCTCTCGCCAACATTCGTCCTAAGCCTTGGCGGCGCTTGCGCCAGCCTGATCGTTATTGGCATCGCTTATGCCCTGGCACGTCAATATCTGAGCGCTTTTGGCTACAGTGTACTGGCTGCCATCGCGCATATCCTGGCACAGTTTTGGCTAGCGTATTGGTTGTTTATTCCACACGATGCCTTATTTCACCTACTGCCAATACTGCTAACGGTCGCTATTATTACTGGTATTGTCAATGGTAGCCTTGCCTTAGCCGTACAAAAACGCTTGAACATTAATTCATGAACCTACACACAGCAACTAGCAATCCTAATAATCAGGCTGACCACCTCACCTTAACGCTATTTTTTGCGCTATTGTTGCATGCGTTTATCGTATTGGGCATCAGTTTCTCACCAGAAGATGTTAGTCAAGCACCACGACACACCATGGACATTACGCTGATCCATCAGGCCAGCGAAGAAGAACCAGACGATGCCAAGATATTAGCTCAAGCCAACCAAGATGGTGGCTTTGATGG
>CAYUKF010000034.1:0-7149 GCA_964445215.1 uncultured Thiotrichales bacterium | reverse complement strand
AACCAGACGATGCCAAGATATTAGCTCAAGCCAACCAAGATGGTGGCTTTGATGGTGAACGTGAGCAAGTCTCAGCTAGCCCGTCCATAGCACCCATTCAAGCTCCATTACCCGCACTTGAGCAACAACCGCAGCAGCAAAGCAACCCTGCTCGTAACGAGCAGGAAGTCAAAAAAATCGCGGTTAAAAAAGACAGTGGCACAGTACTAGAAAAAACAGCTAAAAAAACTGTTGAACAAAAAACACCACTGCCTAGCGCACAAGAACTCGTCTCGCGCAGCATGACAATGGCCAGCCTAAGCAGTGAAATAGGGCGAATTAAAAATGCGCAGAGCAATAATCCACGACGCCGCCATATCACCACTAAGACCAAAGAATTTCGTGATGCCGCCTATTTTGATTCTTGGCAAAAAAAAATTGAAAGAATAGGCAATCTTAACTATCCTGAGGAGGCGCGACGCCGCAAGCTAGCCGGCAAGCTTAAACTTGATGTTGGCCTCTTTTCTGACGGCTCCATTGAAAGCATCACTATCATCACATCATCAGGCAAAAAACTGCTTGATGATGCCGCTATTCGCATTGTTAAACTTGCTGCACCATTTTCATCTTTTTCGCAAGAGATGCACAGCGATACCGATGTATTAGTCATTGGTCGCGTTTGGGAATTTGGCGGTGCTGGCAACTTTTCATCACGCTAATATCAACCTCGGAAGCGTTGACAATCATCATACATGCAACTTGCAAGGCGCCCTTAAACCACTGATACTTAGACTATGCAAAACTCACTTCGCTTAAGCAACCAGTTCCTCATTGCCATGCCCTCGCTTAACGATACTAATTTTTCACGCAGTGTGACTTATATTTGCCAGCACGATGAGCATGGTGCACTTGGCATTGTCATTAATCAACCGCTAGAGCTCACTCTTGGTGACGTATTAAATGACTTGGAACTAGCTACCGACTATGACACCGTTCACAATAGCAGCGTCTTTCTAGGCGGGCCAGTGCAATGCGAACGTGGCTTTGTCTTGCACCAGCCGATTGGTGAATGGGAGGCAACACTCAATATCAGCGATGAAATTGGCCTCACTGCATCACGCAGTATTTTAGCCGCCATTGCCGAAGGTAAAGGCCCAAAAAATAATATTGTCGTACTCGGCTATGCCGGTTGGGGCGCTGGCCAACTCGAGCAAGAAATGCTGGCTAACAGTTGGCTAAGTGGCCCTGCTAATAGTGAAATCATCTTTGATTTACCCGTCGAGCAACGTTGGCAAGCTGCCGCCACACATGCCGGTGTCGATATCACCCGCCTGTCTGGCGATGTAGGTCATGCATGAACGGCTCCACTCCGAGGGGGTGTAGCGGCCAACGTACCTTGCTCGGCTTTGACTTCGGTACGCGTTGTATTGGCGTTGCAGTGGGACAAGAGCTCACCGGCAATACGCAGCCCCTGGTGACGCTAAAAGCCAATAATGGGCAACCACGTTGGAGCGAGATCGATGATCTGGTTAAAACATGGGGTGCTGATGCGCTGATTGTCGGCATACCGCTTGATCTTGATGACACACGTCAAGCCATGACTGAGCGTGCCGAAGACTTTGCCAAAGCACTCTTAGAACGGTATCAATTACCGGTATTTCACAGCGACGAACGTCTAACCTCGATGGACGCAAAAAATCACTTGCCGGCAAATACCAAAGCGCGTCAACGGCGTGATGATTGGCAACGCAAAGTGCTTCTCGATCAGATTGCAGCACAGTTAATTTTAACCACTTGGTTATCTGATTCCCAGGATAGGAATGGCGACGCACAACCAATAACTATATCAACAAAAGGAACGAATACCGATGGTGCTTGAATCACCTGATACCTTGCTGGCTTTGATGACAACACAATTACAAGCACGTATCGATAACCAACAAATCGATAGCCCTACCATGGTAGGCATACACACTGGCGGTGTTTGGGTAGCCAATGCCCTACATCAACGTCTCGCTATCACAGAACCTTTAGGCACGCTGGATATCTCTTTCTACCGCGATGATTTTAGCCGTATTGGTATGAGCCCCGAGGTAAAACCATCGAAACTGCCATTTAGCATTGATGACCGCCATATTATCTTGGTCGATGACGTGCTCTATACTGGGCGTACCGTACGTGCAGCGCTGAATGAACTATTTGATTATGGCCGCCCTGCCAGCGTAACGCTTGCTGTACTGGTGGTGCGTAGCGGGCGCGAAATTCCAATTAGTGCCGATGTTGCAGGGACAGAGATCGTGCTCGGCCCAAACCAGCAAATTAAACTGCATCTCTCTGGAGACAAAGAAGCTGAATCTCTGTCACTCGAAATCGTAGAGGTCGCAAGTACATAACTTGGGCGTCAGTGTATAATGCGGCTAACCTCATGAAGCAGCAACACCTTCAACTCGACAACAATAAGCGCCTGCGTCATTTTTTGACAACGGAAGGCCTCAAACGCGATCTTCTTGTAGAAATACTCGATACTGCAGAATCATTCACCAGCGTCACTAATCAACAAGTAAAAAAAGTCCCCCTGCTACGCGGCAAAACAGTAGTCAATCTCTTCTTCGAGGCAAGCACACGGACACGTACCACCTTTGAACTCGCAGCAAAGCGGCTTTCTGCCGACGTGCTTAATATCAACGTCACCGCATCGGCAACCAATAAGGGCGAAACGTTACTCGATACGCTGCGTAACCTTGAAGCCATGCACTGCGATATGTTTGTTGTACGCCACCCAAACAGTGGCGCCGCACATTTTATTGCCGAACATTGTGCAGCCCATGTGAGCGTGCTTAACGCCGGTGATGGTAGCCACGCGCATCCAACTCAGGCGATGATCGACATGTTTACTATACGTCGACACAAACAAGAATTTCACAACCTTTCTGTCGCCATTGTTGGCGATATTCTGCACTCGCGCGTAGCCCGTTCACAGATTCATGCGCTGAGTACGTTCGGCGTACCCGATATTCGTGTCATTGGGCCACGCACTCTAATTCCAGCACAAGCCAGCAGCTTAGGCATTCATGTCTACCATGATTTAGAAGCCGGACTAAAAGGCGTTGACGTTATCATCATGTTACGCCTGCAACGTGAACGCATGAGTAGTGCACTACTGCCCAGCGAACATGAATACTTCAGGCTCTATGGCCTCACTAAAGAAAAACTGGCTTTAGCCAAAGCCGATGTCATGGTCATGCACCCTGGCCCGATCAACCGCGGTGTTGAAATGGATTCAGCCGTCGCCGACGGCAAACACTCAGTCATATTGCAACAGGTCAGTCATGGTATAGCGATACGCATGGCAGTAATGTCGATGACCATGCGCCCCGTGTCAAGCACGGGGCAGGCTCCGCGAAAGCGTGGAGACGCTCGACAAAGGGAGGGTGACGCATGAGCACTGACTTGAGTCTTGGCACAAACCCACGCATTCACATCCGTAACGGTATCGTGGTTGATCCGGTTAACGACATACATGAACAGCGCGATGTCTTTATCCGCGGCGGTAAAATTCTCGCTGTTAGTAAGGATGCGCCAGATAATTTTAATGCCGATAGCGTTATCGATGCTACAGGACACATCGTTTGCCCTGGCCTGGTCGATATGTGTGCCCGCTTGCGCGAGCCAGGGCAAGAGTCCAAAGCGACGATTGCCAGTGAAACAGCGGCTGCGGCTGGCGCTGGTATTACCTCGATATGTTGCCCCCCCGATACCAATCCTGTTATTGATAGCACCGCTGTCGCAACATTAATTCGCGACAAAGCTAATGACGCAGGCAAGGCCTCTGTCTATACCCTAGGCGCCTTGACACAAGCGCTCGATGGCGCACGTTTAAGCGAAATGGGCTCATTAAAAGCCGCTGGCTGTGTCGGTGTGAGCAACGCCTACTCTCCCTTCAAGAACAGCTTGATTCTGCGCCATGCTATGGAATACGCAGCCAGTCACGATCTTGTCGTACACCTGCACGCCGAAGATGCCGGCTTACGTAAAAATGGCTGCATCCACGAAGGCCAAATCAGCACCCGCCTTGGCTTAGCAGGCAACCCAGCTGCCGCTGAAACCGTCGCCGTCAGCCAAATTCTCGCTTTGATCGAACACATTGGCGTCAAAGCACATTTTTGTCGCTTGTCTACTGCACGTGCCGTGCAAATGATTGCGCGCGCGCAATACGACGGCCTGCAAGTCAGCGCCGATGTCAGCGCTCATCAGCTACATTTAACCGATATGGATGTTGGCTATTTCAATAGCAACTGCCACGTCTCACCGCCACTGCGCAGCTTACGTGATCGTGAAGGCCTACGTGCCGGCTTGAACAAAGGCACGATTAGCGCGATATGCTCCGACCATCAACCCCACGAAGCAGACGCAAAATTAGCGCCGTTTGCGCTGACAGAGCCAGGCATCTCGGCGCTTGAAACGCTGTTGCCATTGAGTTTGCGTTTGGTCTCTGAAGACATGATCGAGCTCATGCCGCTGATTGCCTCACTAACCTGCAAGCCAGCACAGTTGCTAGGTATTGATGCTGGCACACTCAGTCCCGGCGCAGCGGCGGACATCTGTATCTACGACCCGCAGCGAGAGTGGCAATTAGATAGCGAAACCTTGCGCAGCCAAGGCCACAATACGCCAATGATGCATTGGCAGTTTTCAGGTCAAGTGACGCACACGTTGTACCATGGACAGCTTGTCTTTCAACTCGATTAAGAAACTCCTGGCTAAACATCACCATGAGCAATAAGCATCCCGCACACCGTGGTTCGATCTTTGTCGAAGATGCCACGGTAATCAGCCACCAACGCTTTGCCGCCGATCAATACCTATTACGCCTGGCATCAGCACGCTGTGCTGAGTACGCCGAGCCTGGCTGCTTTTCACATTTACAATGCAGCCAAAATCTACCTATGCGCCGACCATTATCCATTATGCGCACCAATAAACAGCAAGGCTGGGTCGAATACCTTTATCGTGATGTCGGCCTCGGCACACACGCATTAGCGCAACGCAAGGTCGGCGAATCAATCAGCGTGATGGGCCCCATTGGCAAGCCTTTTATTGCCTCGGCAAATAAACGACGCCCACTACTGATCGGTGGTGGCGTCGGTATTCCACCGATGATTTTTTTGGCTGAACAACTTAAACAGCAGAGCGCGCTTGGGATGCAAGGCAAAACACCGCTGGTATTGATGGGATCAGAAGTGCCTTACCCTTTTGCAACACAGCCCTCTTCATTTGCTGTAGCAGGACTTGACAATAAAACCAGCCATAGCATTGACTTGCTTGAAGAGTTGGGCATTGCCAGTCGTCTTGCCAGCCTGCAAAGCTATGAGGGTTGTTTTCAAGGCTATGTCACCGACCTCGGGCGGGCGTATTTAGCTGCGCTTTCACAGCAAGAACTGGCTGAGGTAGAAATATTTAGCTGCGGCCCTCACCCTATGCTGGCAGCCTGCGCCAAACTTGCCCAGGAATTTTCACTCGACTGCCAAATCTCGCTCGAAGAGTATATGGCTTGTGCAGTGGGCGGTTGTGCGGGCTGTGTTGTGGCAATACACACAGATGCCGGACCTGCAATGAAACGAGTTTGCGTTGATGGCCCGGTATTCAATGCCAAGCAAGTCTATCCTGAAATTTATGCTCCCTGAAATTACTTGGACACTATTTCAGAATAAAACCTAACCGATAATATGCGACCTAAAATTACAGTTAACGTTTCGTACTCGTAAGTGAGATCTGGCTTGACCTATTAGCAAGATCGTCAGAAAGATCATTGCTGCCAAACTTAATCATCAAACGTAAATCATTGGGTGAATCTGCATACTGCAATGCATCTTTCTCCGTCACCAACCCTTCACTATAAAGTTCAAACAAAGACTGCTCAAAGGTACACATATCGTGCTGATCTGATTTTTTCATCACATCTTTTAGCTCATCAAAACGACCACTGGCAATCAGATCAGTCGCCAATGAACTATTGGTTAAAATCTCTATCGCCAGCACTCGACCCTCACCATCTGCAGCAGGCACCAAGCGTTGTGCAATAATCGCACGCATATTGAGCGACAAATCCATTAAAATTTCATCGCGACGGTCACGCGGGAAAAAATTAATCGCCCTTTCCAGGGCTTGCGAACAATTAACCGCATGCAAAGGCGCTAAAGACAAATGACCTGTTTCAGCAAATACTAAGGAATGATGCATTGTCGTGCGATCCAGAATCTCACCAATTAGAATGACATCAGGTGCCTGGCGCAGTGAGTTTTGCAGCGCCGTCTCATACGACTTGGTGTCAACACCAACCTCTCGCTGAGTAATGACACAACCTTGCGGGCTATGCACAAATTCAATGGGATCCTCGACAGTGACAATATGACCACTGCCGTGACGATTGCGGTGGCCAACCATAGCGGCCATGGTGGTCGATTTACCTACCCCGGTGGCACCAACAACGAGAATCAAGCCACGCTTTTCCATTATCATTGTCTCGAGCACTTGCGGTAGGCCAAGCGACTCGACCGTAGGAATATCGGTTTCTATGCGCCGAACGACCATTCCGGGCTGATATTGCTGCTGAAAAACATTGGCTCGAAAGCGACCAATACCCTCCCGAGAAAGACCAAAATTGAGCTCGTAGTCACGCTCAAATTGTTCTTGCTGCTCTGCTCGCATCGCGCCGTAAATAAGATCATGAGCCGTATCACTATCGATTACGCTCTCATCGATGCTAAAAAGCGTTCCATCCACTTTAATTGAGGGTGGTGAACCAACACTAATAAACAGATCCGATGCCTGCTCATCAACCATAGCCTGAAGTAAATCATCCAATGTCATTGGGGGCTCCGCACTATTGTTTTTTACCAATAGATGTCAGCGTTTACATTAAAACGGCAACCGAGTGCCAAGGTACACTAGCTTACAGTTGCTTGACACTCTGCACGAGCTCATTGCACATGCTTTGTGCATCGCCATAGAGCATACGGGTGTTATCGGCGTAAAAAAGTTCGTTTTCAATACCGGCAAAACCTTTACCACGACCACGCTTGATCACTAATACATTGCCAGAGTAATCAACATCTAAAATCGGCATACCATAAATTGGGCTAGCCGAGTTGTTTCGTGCCGCAGGATTCA
>CAYUKF010000033.1:4760-12147 GCA_964445215.1 uncultured Thiotrichales bacterium | reverse complement strand
CTGAAGAGGAAATGGTTAGACAAGAAAGCGATAGCAAAATGGAGAAACGCGAAAACACGCTTCAGGCAATCGACCCGGAAGAATAAGCTACATTTACACTCCTTTGTCTCGCCTAAAGCGCCGTGTTTGGTGCTGAGGAACAAACAAACAGCATAACGCAGCGTGCCCCCTCGTTCGCTTTGCAAGGTTGCTCTTACCAATCCAATTCACCAGTGACCTGAAAATTAATCGTCAGAACACACCACGAAGCTTGAACTTAAGCCGACAATCCCATAGGCTTTCAAACAGATTCTCGCGCACACTCTATGTTAGAAACGCTTATTGAGTTTTCACTGATTTCGTGTTTTTTAGCTTATTTTCAGGCTCTGTATTAATGACTGTATCGCTGCCAAAACACGGGCAAATCACCCCTTCTTCAGAGGAAGAAACGCACCGTGATCAAAAAGATCGCGAGCTAATTGAACGGATTTCCTCAGCGCGGGATCATACTGCTATGGAAATTCTCTATGTCCAATATCGACCAAGGCTAGGCGGTTTTTTACGGCGCTTAACCTATGATAATAGCCTGATTGAGGAGGCCTATAACGATGCCATGCTTAAGGTTTGGCACAAAGCGCATCAATATCAGGGGCAGTCGAAGGTGTCCAGTTGGGTTTTTTCTATCGCCTATCGTACTTGCCTGCGTATGGTGCAAAAACAGAAATTGCGCCAAAGTGTACAGGATGTGTTTGGACAAAGTGATTTACCGAGGAGTACATCGTTGTATGAGTCAGTAGAACAAGCGGATCTTATCGGTAGTGCGCTTGAAATCCTGTCAGCAAAACATCGGCTGGTTATTGAACTCAGTTATTTTAGTGGTTACTCAACTGAAGAGGTGGGCCAAATCGTGCAATGCCCGGCTAATACGGTGAAAACGCGTTTGCACCATGCGCGCAAAAAGATTCGTGCTTTTGTTGAAGAAACAAGGCAAAAATAGTTGGAGAGTGAATGATGAGCCATGCTAAACGTACTCACCCGCTGGAAGGCTTGATCGCTGATTACCTCAATGGACACCTGCCCGATGCAGATACTGAAAGGCTGGATTTGGCCATGGCGCAAGATTCAAAACTGCGGGAAATGGTCGCATTTGAGCGTAACATTCAGTCAACTATCACCTCAGAGCAAGTAGTGCCAATGCATGTTCCGCAGTTCGCAAAGATCGCGGATAAGCTGGATGGTTCATCGGCCTCACACACTTCACGTTGGCTGACGTGGGGATCTTCATTCGCCGTTGTCATGCTGGTTGCGGTTATCGTTGCTTATTTGCCGCAAGCTGAGCAGCCAATTAACCAATTCGAGATGCTATCGGACACCCCGGTCATCTACGACAAGCCTGTGCTACGCATTATGCACGAAGACAGTTTGGACGAATCAGCGTTGGTGCTTTTACTTAACGATTACGATTTAAAAATGGTAAAACGTTATGCTGATGCTAACGCAATGGATGTTATATCCAATACATCCACTCAACTTGAGCTGATTGCAAAACAATTGAAGCAAGACAAGCGAGTGAAATTAATACAATTGAAGCAGGGACAATAGCACCTATGTCACACTTTCGGAATCTATGTCGTGGCGCACTCATGCTAGGCATCTTTGCCCTGATGGTGAGCTGCGCATCAAGCCCTGATGCCAGCGTTGCAGAGCTGGAAAACACTAGCAAGGTGATGATAGTTGTCATCGATGATCCGCGTAGTGAGCGCCGTAAGCGCGGTGTATCCGGCCCTGGCTATGCCGCCCGTCTTGACTACAAAGATGATCCGCTTTTACACCAAAGAGCAGTAGCCATCGCCGATGACCACGGCCTGTCTATTTTATCGGAGTGGCCTTTAAGAAATTTGAATGTGCATTGCTTTGCCATCGTACAGCCTGCGGATGAGGTGCTCGATGCATTGCAAAGCGATGAGCGTGTGCGTTGGGTACAGCCGTTTAACAGCTTTGTAGTGAAGATGAGTGATGTCTACGCTGCAAGCAGCGAATCACCCGTTAATCACTTTAATCAGCAATTTTTTAACGAAATCAGTCAACGTGGTAATAATGTCAACATTGCCGTGATCGATACGTCGGCCGATACCAGCCACCCTGACTTACTACGTAGCAGAATTACGCAAGCCAATTTCGCCGGTCAGCGAGGACTGCAAAGCAAAGAAGCGCACGGTACCGCCGTGGTTGGCCTGATTGCTGCCAAAGCTAACTCTCCTCAAGGCATGTCCGGGTTCGCCAATGAGGCCAATGTGCATTTACTGCGTGGCTGTTGGCAAAATGCCGCTGGCAAAGGGGTCTGCAATACATTGACCCTGGCGCTTGCCCTGGATGCAGCCATTGATTTACAACCCGATATTCTCAACTTGAGCCTGACCGGCCCCGATGACAAAGTGCTGAATAAGCTACTGACGGTCTTGCTCAGCAAAAATACCCTGGTTGTCGCGGCCTATGATGAAAACCGCGTACCTGAAAAGCGCTTTCCATCACAGCAACCGGGTGTCATTTACGCCTATGGCATGGAGGCTGAATCGAATCGCCCTATCGCCGAAAACATTCTTTATGCACCCAAACACGCTGTATCGCTAACCCCCAGAGCTGGCTACGAACTGGTTTCTGGCCATTCTATTGCGACGCCACACATCGCCGCCATGGCAGCTTGTCTGATTAATCGTCACCCTAATGCAACAAGACGACAGATCGTCACTAGCCTCAAACAATGGTCAAATTAAAACCTGCCCGAAATAACAAAAAAGTAAGCTACTTACTCCTTCGCAATGGTTTACCACTTGTGACAATAACAGCAGAATAAACTCAAATCACGCTATGATAATCTACAAAAAACAAAAAGCTGTTCGAGGGCATCACGATTTTAACCACCAATTCGCTCGATCACCCCTGTTATGGCTAGGGTTGATTTTAAGTTCTCATGCTGTTGCCTATGATGGGCCAAGTGAACTCGGACTCGTCGTACAAGCAACGTCAGACTGGATCTACGACGGCACCACCGAAACGCGTGGCGAACCCAGTATCGGCATCAATGGTGAATGGCGGCTGCAACCTGCCATTTTCCTCGGTTTTGAAGCGCATGAAGCAAGAGTCGCCGCAAAACGGCAAAGAGAGCGTTCGGTTGCAGCCTATATGGGTATTGATCACACCTTAGGGAAAGACTGGTATACGGCCTTATCACTTCAACATCGAGAGTTTCCAGGCTCAGGCATTGCATGGGGTTTTACCGAACTCGCGTTGCAATTTGCCTACCGTGATAATTGGTCGTTCATGCTCGACTACTCACCTGATTATTATTCGCTGGATACTGAGGCATTTGGCGCTGAGCTAAGCTATACAGATACTATTAGTTCACGCAGTTATTGGTCGGTGCAGACAGGGGCACAGGAATTTCTAGACGCTCAGTTCATTGATTATCACTACGCACGTGTTGGCATCGGCCTATCGATTGCCGCGTTCAATATTGATCTTTCCTATGGCTGGAACAGTGAGGATGGCAGCCTTTTGCCAACGAGAGACCAGCGCATCTTGTCGCCTGAGTTTGTCTTGCAACTGAATTACCGCTTGAAATAAGCGTATCTGTAAGCACCTGTGCAGATCACTGCGGTTTGCACCGCGCATACAACCCAAAAAAAACCGCCCATTCACACGCGCCACTACAGGCGTACAGCCAAGACAGCCATGCTGCATTCCTCTGGATAACACCGTCCCAAAAAAATTTGTACTAAAAATGAACCGCTTTCGTTATCACCGTGCTCTTACGCCTTGTAACTAAATTGGCTTATAAGAATCAGGAGTAGGGAAATGAAATGCGAATCACAACAAATGAAACCCAAACGTACAAGTATTAGCTTGTTAGTGGGTTCATTACTGGCCGGTAGCGCGTTATTGACAGCGTGCGGCGGCGGCGGTAATAACAATAATGCTGACGCAGACAATGATGATAATAATGGTCAGGTCACCGCTTTGACACCCAGCCGCTCATCGAGCATTGCGTTAACCTCGGACGATAATCGATTGGTCGTTGTTAACCGGCAGAACGATACCGTTTCGGTTATTCAAGTGCGCGACCAGGACGGCAACGACAGTCAAATGCTTATTGCTGAAATTGAGGTTGGCTTGGAGCCGCGTTTTGTCACCATCCACCCGGATGATAGCTATGCCTATGTGACCAACACAGCGGACGGAACGGTCTCAATGATCGATCTTTCACTGGCAGTTCCCGCTATATCCGGCCAGCCGCTTACGGTGGGTAGTGAGCCACGTGGTATTGCTATTACACCCAATGGAAGGTATCTGTATGTTGCTAACCATACTTCTGGCAGTGTCTCGGTGATTAGCACCACCACCATGCAGGTGGTTAACACCGTTGAAACGGGTGGCAACCCAATGGCTATCGCGATCAGTAATAACGGGGATGATAATGACCTCGATGAAGAGGTTCTCATCACGCGGTTTTTTTCAGAAGTCATTGATCCCGTCAACCGTCCCGATGGTTTTGACGATTCCAAACAAGGCGTGATCGACCGCTTTAATGTGGCTGACTCACTCAATGGTATTCCGGTTGTCGCCCAGCTCAATATTGACCCATTGGCCAATGCCGGTTTCCCGGCTGATCGTCGCCAGTTCTGTCAGCAGACACGTAATATCTTGCAGGCTAACGGTGATGTGGTGTTTTTTAACAGTGGCGTTGATGGTGCTGGCGACGGCGCAGCGGCACTGGCTAATGAGGTGTTCTGTCCGGATGTTGCCAGTGCAGATGCCAGTGCAGATGGCCCGATTGGCAGGAATCTTCAGGGCGTCTATCCCAACCAGCTGTTCGCGGCATTGCTGCGCAACGATGAACTGTATGTGCCTAACGTTGGTGCCTCACCTGAACCCCCCGTCCGATTCAACGTCAATATTCAGGCGTTGGTATCGACACTTGATTTAGCAAATAATACCCAGCTCACCACCAACCTAAATGATCAGATCAGAACCGAAGCAATACCGGCCAATCCACAGGCCAGTCTTGAGCGTATTTTTGGTAGCGATATTGTTGCCATTGACGCCAATAGCGACGGCAATGATTTTCTCATTGTCAGTCGTGGTGGTAACTATGTGATACGCGCCAGCCGTGCAGCCGATGGCTCACTCGATATTGGTGCGCCTAACAACGTGGTGCGCTTTCACACAGGTAACATTCCCAGTGGCGTGGTCATGAGTGCAGACGCTACCCGCGCTTATACCAATAATGAAGTCAGCACTTCGGTAACGGCTATCGACCTGGCTAATAATCAAATGATTGAGCGTGATATTCCTTCCAGTGAACCACCGTTACCAGGCACACAAAGGCATCGTAATCTGGTCGGGAAACTGGCGTTCTTTACTTCGCTGGGGGTGCCCGACGTACATGACACGACGGGTGATAATAACTTTGATATCGCGCTACGGGATATCGTACCGTTAGTATCTCGCGGCAGGGCATCCGACAGTGGCTGGAGTAGTTGTAGCTCCTGTCACCCGGACGGCAATAGCGATAATGTTACCTGGATCTTCCCGACCGGGCCACGTCAAGCTATCCCGCTGGAAGGTACCTTTGATCTAGGCAATATAAACGACCAGCGTATTCTGAACTGGAACGGTGTCCGCGGCAGTATTACCGACTTCAACAACAACGCACGCGGAGTACAAGGTGGCATTGGACAGGCGACGGATATTGACGGCCTGGATTTTACTACCTTGGTGTTTAACCATGGTCCGACACGCGGTGTCAGTGATGCGCTGGATGCAATGACCGAATGGGTTGCCAACACCGTACGTGCAGCTATTCTGCCCGACCCTGAAGACAACCTTGCGCTAGCCAATGGCCGTGCAGTGTTTGAAGCAAACTGTGCATCTTGTCATGGTGGTACCAAGTGGACCAAGAGCGAGATCGCTGGCTATGAGAACAATCCTACCTTTCTCGATAATCCACTGGCTGCCAACTTCTTTGCTGCGGGCAGAGAACCCGCTTTTGATCCTAACCTAACAGTAGGGGGGCCACAAATTATATCCGTTGATAATAACGGAATAGTGACGAGGTTCCTGGATAATGTCGGCACACTCAATCTTGACAATGACGTAGAAATTCGCGGTGCAGGTGCTATCGGTGGTGGAACCATCAGCATTGTTGGCGATGCCAATTTTGGTGTTGATGTTGCCAGGCAATCAACCCAAGGTTTCGCGCCTTTAGGGGGTGCTGGCTTTAACGCACCTTCGTTACTGGGTGTCGCCTATCATTCACCCTACTTGCATGACGGTAGTGCGGTGACACTCAATGATGTATTTGCTGTCCACACCTTGCCCGACGCTGGCGATGCAACCATTGCTGCACAGATTAACGATGCAGCAGCATTGGCAGATCTGCAATTGTTCCTCAACTCAATTGATGATGAGACGCCAATCGTCGAGTAATCCAACGCTCTTACATCGATAAAAGACAGCATAGAAAAGGACACGGAACGTCCATCAAGTACCCTGGCCATCGTCAACGATGGCCAGGTTTTTTTAACCTCACTGTTTTGTTTATTGCTCCAGTTTTGATTCATTGGCAAACAGCCCGATCAATGGATTCAATAAACCAAAGCACACCCTGTCGCGGCTGGCACAGAGTCCAAGAACTGCCTATACCCATACGCCAGGTTCCACTACAGGATGGCCTCCTGAAGATAGCAGTACCATTATTAAAGTAATATCACCCACCGACTTTATTTTTTGCGATGGTAATGAACCCTTACGGCCATCCACACGCTCTTACGCCCTATATACACTGACACGATCAAAGCCAGTAACAGGAGCAAAGGAAATGAAACAGGAGGAGGAAGAGGCAGCGGTGGTGATCTTAGTCTTGCACCTTCTCCTATGGGGCTTCTTGTGTCTAGTGTATCTCCTGAAGAGCCAGGGGGCATAATTTTTTCGTTAGCAATGAACCCTTAGACATACCTACGTGCTCTTACGCCTTGTAACTGACACAATCCACCAATAACGGGAGAAAATAACGATGAAGATGGCATCTTCAATTAAGAACAACGCCGTCACTTGGTGATAGATGGCTGTCATTATCGATGACAGTAATCGACTCGCAGGCGTGACAACCGATTCCTTTTGCAGACACAGGGTCGAATCTTTGACACAAGATGGCACCCTGAGCTCAGTACAAATCTGGTTTTTAGAAGGTCGGCTACAGATTGGTGAGGCCGGTATTACAACAATTTTAAACATATTGAGGCAGGCACCCAAATCCGCGGTGACAATGTGGATGTAACCGACCATGTATTGGTTTTTCCAGGGTCAGCATTGCAAGCCAACGGCACTAGCGCAAACCCTGTGCAATTTC
>CAYUKF010000033.1:0-4660 GCA_964445215.1 uncultured Thiotrichales bacterium | reverse complement strand
TCTGATTTTTATAGTGCTGAGTTTAAGGCTCCCTCTGGGAGCCTTTTTTATTAGACCCTACTAAGGATATATTCAAACGTCTGTGTTGAATAATATTAGTTTCTCTTTGCTATCCACATTTTGACTCGCCGCAATTCAAGCAAGTCAAACAGCCATCCATGATAATCATCGCTTTGGTATTACATTTTATGCACAGCTGTGAGCCTTCTGGAAAGTCACTGGTGTCGCTTGTCTCGGGTGTGATATTAACTTTAGCCTGTGTGGCCTCAAATTGTGCGCGTTTCTCTGTGACCAGTTTTTGTTGGTGTTCATCAAGCACTTTACTTTTAAGCATGCCGATGCTGATTAAATGCTGTTCGATAACGTTACCGAGTTCAGCGACCAGTGAGGGGACAAATTTGCCGCCTTTTTTGAAATAACCACCGCGTGGATCAAATACCGAATGCAACTCTTCAACCAGGAAGGTAATATCGCCCCCTTTGCGGAATACGGCAGACATAATACGAGTGAGTGCGACAATCCACTGAAAGTGATCCATATTTTTCGAATTAATAAATATCTCGAACGGGCGGCGCAGTTCATGTTCGGTGCCCTGGTTAAGAATAATGTCATTAACGGTGACATAGAGCGCATGATCAGACAGTGGTGTTTTAATCTTGTAGGTAGAGCCAATCAGTACATCAGGCCGTTCAACTTTTTCATGCATATGAATGACGTTAGAGGCGGTTTTTTCTTTCACTGCTGACGCAGAGGTGTCTGCTACATTGTCATCTGATTTTTCGGCTACACGGTAGCCGATAATTTTGCTGTCTATTTTTGTCGCCATAATGGTCTTCCTGGGAAATATTCTAAGCAGCCTCTGATTAATTTTAGGCGCAAGATCGTGTTCCATGAATTAATCAGAGGTTCCCTAACTATAACTTGCCGTAATAGCCTTCTTTTAAGGCGTCGTAAAGATTGGCGGCTGAATGTGTTTCGCCATCGTATTCAATCTCTTCATTACCTTTCACGCTGACCTCGCTGCCATCTTCAAGCTTAAAGGTGTAGAGGGTGTTTTCGAGGTCTTGCTCTTTGACCAAGACGCCTTGAAAGGCTGCGGGATTAAAGCGGAAGGTAGTACAACCTTTCAGGCCGCGCTCATACGCGTAGACATAGATGTCTTTAAATTCTTCATAAGGAAAGTCGGTCGGTACGTTGGCCGTTTTCGATATGGAGGAATCAACCCAATATTGCGCGCTGGCTTGTACGTCGACATGCTGTTTTGGTTTGATGTCGTCGGCCGAGATAAAATAATCAGGCAGTTTTTCATCAGCCTCTGCTGAGTAAGGCATTGCTTTGTTATTGATTAACTCACGGTAGGCCAATAATTCAAAAGAATAGACGTCGACCTTTTCTTTGCTCTTTTTACCTTCACGAATAATATTGCGTGAATAATGATGAGCAAAGCTTGGTTCAATACCGTTACTGACGTTGTTGGCCAGCGATAAGGAGATGGTGCCCGTGGGTGCGATGGAGCTGTGATGCGTAAAGCGTGCCCCGACTTCTGCCAGTTGTTCAACCAGCTCGGGGGCGACTTTGGCAATGCGTTGCATATAGCGGCTGTATTTGGCATGCAATACTTTACCTTTAATGACGTCGCCGACTTGCCAGCCATCTTTGGCCATTTCCGGGCGTTTACGTAACATGGTTTCGTTGACAACGAAGTCTTTTTGTAAAATCGGTGCGGGGCCTTTTTCGCGCGCGAGCTCTAATGCAGCATGCCATCCGGTAATGGCCAGTTCTTTGGTGATACGCTCGGCAAACTCTAGGGAATTATCAGCACCATACTGCATGCGTAGCATAGTCATGGCTGAACCAAGGCCGAGATAGCCCATGCCATGACGACGTTTGCTAATGATTTCGTGACCTTGTTTTTCTAAAGGTAGGCCATTAATTTCAACAACGTTATCGAGCATACGTGTGAAAATAGCCACGACGGCTTTATATTGATCCCAGTCGAAATAGGCTTCTTCAGTAAACGCTTTGCGGACAAACTTAGTGAGGTTAATTGAACCGAGCAAACACGAGCCATAAGGTGGCAGTGGCTGTTCTCCACAATTGTGTGCATGAAGACCATTGGCATCAAATGTATTGATGCCTGGAACCTGTATATCGTAAACATCTTCAGTCGCATCAGGGCTTATGGATTTAACGCGAGCAAAAAAATGTTGCTGATTTATCTTACGTTTATAGGCTTTTAAGTTTAACGCTAATTTTGTAGATTTTTCTGTATCGGCAAAGCCAATCAATTGCTTAAAAACCAGCATATTGTCGCCTGAAATAACAAGTTCATGCTGTGGTTTTATCTGGTAATCAGCAGTACCCCCTTTGCCATTCGGCAGTTTTTTAATTTGAGCTTTTCTTCGATTACGATAAATGGTTGATACCATACCCAAACGTAAAAGCATACGTTGTACCGCTTCTAACCGAGATAAATCAGATTGGGCAAGGCGGACACTAACGCCTTTTTGCTGATCGCCCTGAACCGAACCATCTGCATCAAAGAAGCCCTTTAGAAAACCTTGATAAAAGTCGCTGGAGGTCTTTTCCAAACATCTGCTAATACATTTATCGCCTGGCTTCATACCCAGTTCTTGCGCCAGTTTTTTTAAACCAACCAGTTTTATACGATATTCGTTTCTTCCCTTCACTTCCGACCAGCCATTAAAATCAGCCCGCTTTTCGATTTCAGTCGTTGCCTGCAAAGCGGTTTGCATAACAGCCTCTACACCCAAGTTTACAGGTTGGCCATTAACAACTTGTGCCGCTTTCCATACAGAAAGTACCGCAGTGTCTTTCTTTAGTGTGCCGTCGCCTATTAACAAGCCCATTAAATAGCCTTGATTTTTATTATAACGGCCAGGCCAGACAGGATTATTTCGATGATTATTTAATAATATTTTATCGCCTGCTTTTAATTTCCCGGCTTCGCACCAAGCTGTTTCGGTAACATAACGAGTATGTTTGGTGATTCGTCTGACACGATGATTATCTGTCAGACGAAGACGATAGCCTTCTTCAGTTTGTAAGCTGACTGTCGCTTTGGTTGCGGTTTTGAAAAAACCTTCCACACCTGATGAATGAAACTTCCCATCCACCTGAATTTCTACAGACTGTCCCAGTAACTCACTAACCTGACGTGGGCCTTTTGAAGTTTGCACCCAAGTGTCGCCTGTTACACAAGGATTGGTGGCGCGAATATCTTCACAAAACCAATTGTTATTCATGTCATTGACCTTATCGATAAGGATAAAGCCAGGCTCAGCAAAGTCATAAGTCGATGCCATGATGGCATCCCACAGGTGACGAGCAGGCAGTGTTTTGTAAATTTTACAGGCAACCAGACCTGACGAATTGCCAGCATAGCTGCTGTGGCTAGGCCACTCGCGCCAGATAATGCTGCTGTCGTTTTCAAGGTCGATATTGTCGGCCTTGACTTCTTCTCGTGTCAGTGGAAAGGCCAGCTGCCAATCGCCCTCTTCGGTCACGGCTTGCATAAAGTCATCGGTAATTAACAGTGACAGGTTGAATTGGCGTAAGCGACCGTCTTCGCGCTTGGCGCGAATAAAATCCAGCACATCGGGGTGCCCAACATCGAAAGTCCCCATTTGGGCACCCCGTCTGCCACCGGCGGAGGAGACGGTAAAGCACATCTTGTCGTAAATATCCATAAAAGAAAGCGGCCCAGAGGTGTAGGCGCCGGCGCCAGTGACATAAGCTCCTTTGGGCCGCAAGGTGGAAAACTCGTAACCAATACCGCAACCGGCTTTTAGCGTTAGGCCAGCTTCGTGAACCATGCTAAGGATGCCATTCATGGAGTCTTCGATAGTGCCGGAAACGGTACAGTTAATGGTTGAGGTGGCAGGCTTGTGAGCTAGCGCACCAGCGTTAGATATAATACGTCCGGCAGGAATGGCACCGTGGCGCAGAGCCCAGAGAAAACTTTCATACCATTCAGCGCGTTTTTCTTCGCTGGTTTCGACATCGGCCAAGGCACGTGCGACACGTTGATAGGTGCCATCTATATCAGCGTCGACGTTTTCACCGTTGCGGGTTTTAAGACGGTATTTTTTGTCCCAGATATCGGCTGAGGTATCTTGCATGGGAATCGTTTTATGCGCTGCAACGACTTTAAGTTGAACCTGCTTGTTCACAAATGCTCCCCTAATTTTTGTTGTTGTTTTCGTTGTTACAGAAGAATTAAGAAACCACAACATATTGTGGTGAGCTGTTAAGGCTACGCTCGTGCCAAGGTCACGTCAATAGATCAAATAAAATAAATTATACTAACAAAATCAATCACTTATAAAACACCAACAAAATCAATGACTTGCTATGAGGATATTCTGTGTATAAGCTGTGCACAAGATATAGTAGTGAGGAAAAGTCAAAAATCTGTCGTTTAAAGGGGCTGTTTTTATAAAAAATGGCAGTAAAGGCTGCCTTTTTTGGTCAGACGATAGTATTCTAAGCGGCTTTCGTCGCCAGGAGTCTGTCGGACTTAGGTGATCGTAACGAGAGAAAGCCATTTCGAGGTGCCCTTGGGGGTATGAGTCCATTTTTTTGATCATTTGAGGCGCACCCCAAGGGCATTTCCGTTGGGCAAATATTGAGCATATTT
>CAYUKF010000032.1:10906-12421 GCA_964445215.1 uncultured Thiotrichales bacterium | reverse complement strand
AATGATCGATACCACTAATTCTTACTCTCATTTTCGCTTCGAGCGCCTGCATTAGACTCTACCAAACAAATCTATAGCGTCCCTGGCTTACAGGCAGGCTGCAAGCCATATCAATTTTTAGCGTTAACCTTAACTTTGAGCCAAAAATGCCGACATCAGCACTGAGACCATAAAGATCATAAGGATAATGGTATGGCCCAAGCACCAGAAATTAAAAAAGACGAAATGTATTGCCTGCTACGCGAAGGCGATATGGCAACATTTAACCAACGCAAAGAAGATGGTGAAACACCCGATCTCACTCACTGTGATTTTCGTAATGTCGACCTGCAAGGTATGGATGCAAGCAGTCTAGATTTCAGCAACAGCTATTTCCGTCAAG
Organism: uncultured Thiotrichales bacterium; assembly: GCA_964445215.1. Lineage (GTDB taxonomy): Bacteria > Pseudomonadota > Gammaproteobacteria. The sequence continues at coordinate 12,039 of CAYUKF010000032.1, read as the reverse complement.
CTGATCTACGTGGTGTCGATTTCAGCGAAAGCGATATGCACGGTGCCAGTATTCATGGTGCCAAAATCAGTGGGGTGTTCTTTCCACCAACTATCGAACCCTACGAAATTTTTATGTCTTACCAATACGGTATTCGTCTACGCTATAAGTGACAGTTTAACGATTTGGCAACAAGGGCAATACTCGTTTCTCAATGAGGCCAATCAAACCATGTAGCTCTGAATAGGTGTCGGATAAGCGACAGATATACGATAGCGTACGCGGCACATCGTTCATATAAGCTGTCTTGCCATCACGCTGATAGAGACGCGCAAAAATCCCTGCCGCTTTAAGATGGCGCTGCACTCCCATTAAGTCAAACCAACGTGTAAATTGATCACGTTGGCTCGCCGCTAACAAACCATGCTCTTCGGCGCGCTGACAATAATAATTTTGCCATTTTTGTCGCTGTGTTTGCGGCCATTCAATATAACAATCTCGCAATAACGAAACCAGGTCATAAGTCATTGGCCCTAATACCGCATCCTGAAAGTCGAGTATGCCCGGGTTGATGCCGGAATTATTATGGCAAACCATCAGGTTGCGGCAATGATAATCGCGATGCACCCAGACTTGCGGTTGTGACAAAGCATTATCAGCTAGCAAGTCGAATACTGTTGCCAACATTGAACGCTCGGAGTCGCTCAGCTGCAAAGCAAGATGTCGCGTTAAAAGCCAATCACTAAACAATGCCATTTCGCGCATCAGTAATGGGCTACCATAGTCAGGTAACGTCAATGCATTCTCTTGCCCTAATTTTTGCATTGTGATCAAGGCATCAATAGCATCACAATACATTTGAGGCGCCGTATTATGATCAAGCAAAGACAAATAACTGTCTTCGCCTAAGTCTGATAGCAATAAAAATCCATCAGCAAGGTTTGCTTGCTCAATACGCGGCACATTCAAGCCCATTGCGTGTAAGGCCTCAGCAATACGGATAAATGGTGCACAATCTTCCTTGTCTGGTGGCGCATCCATGACAATAAAGGTCTTGCCATTAATGCGAACACGAAAATAACGACGAAAACTGGCGTCAGCAGAGGCTGGGGTGATGCGCGAGATTTTTAATTTCAAATCATTGCGCAACCAAT
>CAYUKF010000032.1:0-10806 GCA_964445215.1 uncultured Thiotrichales bacterium | reverse complement strand
GTGGCAAACAGCAAACCAAAACCAAGGCTCACCGCCATCGGCGATAATATTTTTGTCTGGCCTGTGGCAAAAAAGATGAGCGGCGAGACACCCAGAAAAGTAGTAATACTGGTTAATAAAATAGGCCGTGTGCGTACCCTTCCCGCCTCAATGAATGCAGCGATACGCTCCATACCCTCGTTGCGTCTCTTCTTGGCAAAATCAATTAAAATCAATGAGTCATTAACGACAATTCCTGCCAAAGCTAAAAAACCAATCAAGGATAAAAACTGTAATTGTAGCCCTAAAGCAAAATGACCGGCGACAACGCCAATCAGACCAAAGGGAATGGCAATAATCACCACAAATGGATCCAACAATGATTTAAACAAGGCGGCAAGAATAAAAAATATAATCACTAAGGCAATAATCAGGGCGTCCAACATATCTGCAATCGAGCGATTGGCATCACGCTTTTCACCCAGATAAAACAATTCAAAATCAGGCAAATCAGCACGTGATGCAAATTCTTTATTAAGCAATTGTGTAACCTCTAACGGCGTTGTGATATCCGTATCAACATCAGCCGTAACGGTTGCTAAACGCCTAAGGTCGCGCCGACTTACCTGATTAAAGCCACGACCCACTTCGATATCAGCAACCTGGCCAAGAAATACCGATTTACCGCTGGGCAACACAACGCGTAGTAGGGCAAGGTCTGTCGCCTGCGTACGTACGGCCTCTGGATAAATAACGCGTACCGGCATGCGCTTACCATCCACGGTAACTTCCATAACTTGCAAACCCTGAAAGCCACTGCGCACTGCTTCGGATAACTGTGATTGCGTTAAACCCAATTGACGCCCACGTTCGTTCAAGCTGTATTGATACTCCAATTTTCCTGGCTCAAAGTCCTGGTTGACATCCTTAACCCCTGGTAATTGACGAAGATAATCACGTATGGCGATACTGACGGTGCTTAACCCTTTGACCGTTTTACTGGCAACACCCACCTCGATATCAACGCCACCAGGGCCGGCCTGGGGGCTGGTAATCGACACACGACGAATGCCAGGTTCATTTTCCAGGCGCGTACGAATTGCATTAACCACCTCGCTGGTGGTGCGTACACGTGTGCCGCCATTGTCAGATTTAAGACTAATAACAGGCCCAACCCAGGTTTCGATAAAGCCTTCGGGTTGGCGCTTATGTAAATCAATCATATATTGAACGTGGTTATTGCCAAATTTAAATACTGAGAAATCGACAAAGCTGACGCCGATATTGGTCAGCATACTGTTAAGTTCTTGCTCTTCATCAACAACTTCCAGAATGGCATTTTCAACACGCTTGGCAAGCGCCGTCGTATCTTCCAGGCTGTAGGTATTGGGCGCTTCAACATTAACAAAAAATTGGCCAGTATCGAGTTTGCCAAACATGATGTAGGGCATTCTTGTGACTGCAAAAATACCAACGACGATCAACACACCTACCGTCGCTACGGCAACAAAATAACGGTTAAATAAACACCAGCGCAATATTTTTACATAACGCTCAAGTAACGTACGCCAGCCGTTACTACTGCCTTCGCGCCGCACTTTAACACGCAAAAACTGCCGTGCATGCGAAGGCAAAACAGCAAAGGCCTCAAGCAATGAACCAATCAAACAAGCACTGACAACAATGGGAATAACTTGAATAAACTGGCCCATGGTTCCGCTAATGGCAAGCATGGGTAAGAAGGCTGCGATGCTGGTGGTGGTCGCCGCCATCACTGGCCAAAACACTTCACGCGTACCGATTAACGCTGCATCTTTCGGCGATTTTCCCATCTCCATATGGCGATAAATATTCTCGGTGACAATAATGGCATCATCGACAATCATTCCCAGCGCCAATAAAAATGCAAACATCGACACCATGTTGATGGATTGATCTGAGTAATTCATGAGAATGACAGCAAACAAGAATGAAACGGGAATACCTAATGCCGTAATCAATGCGACGCGAAAATTCAAAAATAAATAGAGTGACAATAACACCAGCATCAAACCGACAAGACCTGATGATTTAACGGTATTTAAACGTGTCTCGATATACACAGATAAATCACTGAATGCAGCGACACCAACATTATCAGGAAACTCGTCGCGTAGATCGGCCACCATCTGCTTAACTTCCTGAGCAATATCAGTGGTCGAACCGTCGGCTGTTTTTGTCACCGTGATATTGACTGATGGGCGGCCATTAAAACGACCGAGCGTGCGTACTTCTTCTAAGCGGCGTTCTATTTTTGCTAACTGACCTAACTCAAGACTGCCACCCTTGGCATTGACACCTATCACCAGTTTCGACACGCTTTGTGGATCTGGCTTGATGCCTTTGCCACGAAGCAAGATATCACCTTCACGCGCCTCAATTGAGCCGCCGGGTAAGTCGCGCAAATTATCACGTAGTGCGGCAATTACCCGTGACAAGGGCACGTTCGAACTGGCGAGCTTTTCCGGATCGACAATAACCCATAATTCCCAGTCGCGATAACCACTGATATTGGCACTGGAAACGCCCGTAATGGTTAATAATCGTTTTTTTACTCGATCACTGAGATCAATTAAATAACTCTGGCTGACATCACCAAATAAGGCGACGCTAATGACAGGGAAACGCGCTTTTATCCGCCGTAACTCTGGCTCTTCGGCAACTTCAGGTAGGTCGGTAATGCGATCAAGCACCGTGCGACTGTCACGCATAAACTCATCAACATCGGCGCCGGGCTTAAGCTCAATAATAATTTCCGAGCTGCCTTCAATGCTGGTTGAACGAATCACATCAATATCGGCAAGGCCATCAAATTCCTCTTCGATAAGCAATGTGATTTGACGTTCGACTTCCTCCGGCGAGGCACCTTCATAGAGTGTTCTTACTGATACCTTGTCAGTCTCAATTTCGGGGAATAACTCTTCCGGCATGGACTGCCATGACATCACGCCAATAACAATCACCAGCAAAAGAAATAAATTGGTGATTAATGAATTGGCAATGGCAAAGCGGACAAGAAACATAAGCTGAACTACGGTAGCAAAGTAATGGTTTGGCCATCACTGAGGGCGGCGACATCACGACTAACAATAATATCGCCAGCGTTGATTTGACCAGAGATAACTTGCCCGTCACCGTCGCGAATGCCGACATTCACTGCCAGACGTTGCAACGTGCCCACACGCTTTCGCGGAGCCTGCCCCGTGCTCGACACGGGGGGCAGGCTCTCGGGGTGCAAGGTGTTTTCGTGTTTACCGACCACTTTAAACACATGCGCTGCGCCTGCTTCATGTAACACTGCCGTAACTGGCACCACCAAAACATTTTCTTGCACTAACAAGGGCAGCGTAGTGCTAGCCAATGTACCGGGCAATAGCTGTTGATCGGTCAAACGTATACGTACTGCATGCGTGAAGGTTTCGCTATCAGGGTCATGTTGCAAGGCGACAATCTCACCATCTAAAACACGATCATTGATCGTGTCCTTTATCGTTACAGTAACGCTTTGCTGCAACATCAGCGCACTGGCGGTATTACCATCGACCTCTACCGCAAGATCGAGCTTACCTTGTTCAAGCACTTCAATAACAACCTGCGCGGTCGTGACAAAATCACCCACATGGGCATCAACACGATTGATGATGCTATCAAAAGGTGCGGTTAAGCGAGTGCGCGCTTGGTTGCGTTTAGCACGACGCAATGCCGACTCACGCAAAGCAATGCGCGATTGCGCACTATTCACGCTAAAATTTAAACTTTCTTGTTCTGCACTGAGTTGTAATAATTGCTTGCGTGACTCATCGAGCAAAGACTGTGCAGCCAGTGAGTTACTCGACAAGCGTTCAAGTCGCTTCACTTCCCCCGCTTGCAAGTCTGTATTTTGTTGCGCAATAGACAGTAAGCGACGGTCACGTTCAATGGCGGCACGTTCCTGATCAAGCTGCGCCTGCGCATCAACCACTCCATCGCGATAGTCGCCTGCTTCCAGTGCCAGCAATAATTCGCCCGCTTTAATACGCTGGCCAGGCTCCACCTGGCGCGACTTAATACGACCGCCAACCTCAAAATGTAGGCCTAGCTTAGTGGCTGCCTGCAAACGCCCACTGACAATACGCATTGGCCGAATATCGCGTGTTTCGACTTGAACTACCGTGACGATGACCGGTTTTGTCTGGATTAGCTCTGCCTTTGGCTCGGGTGCTGTTTTTATAAGATAAAAGGCCAAGGCAGCAATCGCTAAAATCAGCAGCAGGGTGAAAATGAAAGAAATCTTGCGCACAGGCACATTATACAAGGAGCCTCTGATTAATTCTGGGGCAGCGACCTTGGTGACTGAAATTTTTCAGATCGCGGCGCGCATCGCAGTCAATAGCGGGGCTATTGACAAGATTCGCAACAAAGAGCTGGAAGGTTTCCGTCACCAAGGCCGTGTTCCACGAATTAATTAGAGGTTCCTATGGCTATAGATTTGAAGAGTGGTTCATTCTATGCCATTTTTAATGATTCTCACCAGCAAACCGGTACAATACCGCGCGTGCATCCGCTTAAATACGGCATAAATTCTGTTCTGCAACGAATATCAGTAATTTTACTGTTTTTGCTGTCCTTCGCTAACGCGCATAGCGCGACCCTTTGCCATGCTTTTGACGAAACGCTGGCTCCCGAACTGAATATCAACAAGGGGTATAACGAGTTCGCGCCAATAGAAATTAATGCCCATGAAGGCGAATCTTTTAATAAAGATGTCATGGAGTTTATCGGCGATGTCGAAATTATACGTGGCAGCCAAACACTGAATGCCAACAAAGCTCGCTACACCCGTTCTACTGATCGTGTGCAAGCGGATGGCAATATCATTTACCGCGAACCCGGTTTTTCACTTTTTGGTGACAGCGCCGATGTCAATATTGGCACCTTTGAGGGCGAAATCACCAATGCCAATGTGCGCTTTCCTCTACTGCATGCTCGCGCTAGCGCCGACACCATAATTTTGCAAGGGCGAGAGGTAAGCCGTCTCGTTAACGGCGCTTACACAACGTGCGACCTCGATGACAATAGCTGGTCTTTGACCTCACCACGCATAAAACTAGATCGTGCCAAGGGTGTCGGCAGCGCCTATCATGCGGTGCTGCGCATCAAAAATATCCCGGTGTTTTACACGCCCTATATTAACTTTCCACTCAGCGATAAGCGTAAATCAGGGTTCCTGGCACCCAGCTTTGGCTCCTCCAATGAGTCTGGCACCGAGATAATCCTGCCGTACTATTGGAATATCGCACCCAACTACGATGCCACCATTACCCCACGCTATCTTGCGAGGCGCGGCCTACAGCTGCAAAATGAATTTCGCTATCTTAGTGATCGTCATAGTGGTGTTGTCGATGTCGAATACCTGCCCGGGGACAATTTATTTAACGATGACCGTAGCTTGATTCGCCTGCAGCACGACTCGACCTTTTCACGCCAGTGGCGTGGCTCGCTATTATTCGCTAATGCTTCCGATGCAGACTACTTTGAAGACCTTGGCGACAACCTCAGCATTACCAGCATCACCCATCTTGAACGCCGAGCCGACCTGAACTACAGTGGTACATGGGGTCAGCTACTGGCACGTGCGCAAGATTTTCAAACCATCGATGACACTATTGCTGGCATCAATCGCCCTTATAAACGACTACCACAATTGCTTTATAGTACTGCGTTACCTTCCTACCGTAATATCACCTCACAATTACGCAGCGAATGGGTACAATTTGATCGCGACGACAGTGTCACGGCGTCACGCCTTGATATTCAACCCACGTTTGGTCGCCGCTACAGCCGATCATGGGGCTTTTTTGAGCCAAAGCTTAGCCTGCGTCATACCCAGTTTCAGCTCGACAACCAAGCGGCTGGGGTCGACAGCAACCAGACACGCAGCCTGCCCATCAGCAGTCTCGATGGTGGCTTATATTTCGACAGACCACTCTCTCTGGGTAAACGCGCCTTTATTCATACCCTTGAGCCGCGCTTGTTTTACTTACACGTGCCGTTCAAAAACCAGGATGATATACCCATCTTTGATACTGGTCTTAATGACTTCACCTTTGAACAACTGTTCCGTGATAATCGTTTTTCCGGTGGTGACCGCGTTGGTGACGCCAACCAACTTGCCTTAGCCGTCACCTCACGCCTGATCGACGACGAAAGCGGTGATGAACTGGTGCGGCTTGCATTGGGTCAAATTCGCCATTTTCGTGACCGAAAAGTCACTCTCAACGGTGGCGTAATCGATACCGATAACACCTCTGATTTTGTTGCCCGCATCGATGCCACCCCTAACGGACACTGGCGTGTCAGTGGTGAATGGCAATGGGATCCTGATGGCGAAAACTCAGTCAAGACCGTCGCCAGTTTGCAATACCGCCCAGCGCATGATCGCGGCCTTAACATTTCTTACCGCTCACGCGATCCCTCAGCTGCCGCAATCCTGGGTACACCGGTATTGGAACAAACCGATGTCTCTTTTTTCTGGCCATTAAATCAACGTTGGCGCATTATCGGTCGATGGAACTATTCTCTGGATCTTAATCAAACATTGGAATCTTTTGCTGGAATCGAATATGAACAGTGCTGCTGGCGCTTATCCTTCGTCAGGCGTGAGTTCATTAACGATATTAACGCCAGCGACCCAAGCAATACTGCCTTTCTTGTGCAGCTAGAACTAAAAGGCCTCACCAGCATTGGTGGCCGCATTGATAGCTTGTTCGAAAATGGTATCCTTGGCTATCAACGATAAAGGTTTTTTTACAATGCGACACCGCTATTTCCACGACCCCTCGGGGCATACTGTTTTTTGCCTTAGCTTACGTGTGCCACTTGCTCTCGGAATACTACTTACCGGTATGGTCAGTTTTATTGGCTCAGCACACTCCGCTGACGAGGCGATCCCACTTGATAGCATCGTCGCCGTCGTTAACGATGACATCATTACCAGCACCGAGCTAGGCACCGAAGTCCAGCGCGTTAGCCAGGAATTACGCCGCCGTAACACCCAAGCACCTAGCTTAGATATCTTGCAAAAACAGGTACTAGAACGCTTGGTTAACCGCAGAATACAATTGCAAATTGCCAAAAGCGCTAATATCGTCGTCGATGATGAAACCTTAAACCGTGCGCTGACCAATATTGCCGCCGAAAGTAATTTGACCTTATCGCAGTTTCGCCAAGTGTTAGTCCGTGATGGCATTAGCTTCGAGAAATTCCGTGAAAACATACGTGAGGAAATTACCTTAAACCGTTTTTATCAACGCCAAATTGATAGCCGTGTTTCGGTTAGCGATGCGGATATTGCCGCCTTTCTTGAAACCCAACAAACGCAGGGCAATGTCAGCATCGAATACCAGTTAGGCCATATTCTCATCGCCATATCTGAAAATGCCAATGCAGAAGAAGTCACCTCATCACGCGAAAAAGCTGAGGCCATTGTTACACGCCTGGCAGAAGGCGCTGATTTTGCTGAAACAGCGGTCGCTCAATCTAATGGCAGTACCGCGCTTGATGGCGGAAATCTTGGCTGGCGTGCGGCTAATGAGCTACCCACTCTATTTGCACCTGTTATACCCAGTATGACCAAAGGTGATATTAGTAATGTCATCAAAAGCACCAGCGGCTTTCACATTATAAAACTGCTTGATACGCGCGACACTGATACGCAAATCATAGAACAAACCCAGGCACGTCATATTCTCGTTGCCAACAGAGACCGCAGCGCCGATGAAGCACTAGCGTCTGCGCAAGCATTGCATCAGCGCCTCATCGACGGCGAAGACTTTGCCCTGCTGGCAAAAGAGCACTCAGATGATCTGGGCTCGGGCAAAGAAGGTGGCAACCTTGGTTGGGTCAACCCTGGCGCCACCGTCGCGCCTTTTGAAAAGGCAATGAACGCATTGGCTGCTGGAGAAATGAGCGAGCCGATCGAAACTCAATTTGGTTGGCACATTATTCATGTCAGTAATCGTCGTAATTTCGATGCAACAGAAACGGTGAAAAAAAATCGTGCACGCGAAATCGTGCGCCAACGCCGCATCGAAGCAGAACGCCGAACTGAGCTACGTCGGCTACGTGATGACGCCTACGTCGAATTACGCCTCTAATTTTTTTCGATACAAGCAAATAAAAGCGGTCTATGAGTGCATGCAAACGTATCGCCATTACCCCTGGCGAACCTGCCGGTATTGGTCCTGACATCTGCCTTGCCCTGGCGCAAAAAGCAGGCGATCACGAACTTATTTTTATTGCCGACCTGGCGCTAATGCAACAACGCGCAGCAACACTCGGCATGAAGCTCAACATTCACCCGGCCGAGTTGTCACAAGCTGCAAGACCACAACGCGCCGGCAACGTCTCCATCCTGCACCAACCCCTGCCAAGTGAAAACCAGCGCGGCCAACTCAATGTTGCCAATGCTACCTATGTCCTGTCCTGCCTTGACAAAGCTGCCGACGGTTGTCTTAACGGTCACTACGATGCATTGGTTACCGGTCCTTTACACAAAGGCATTATTAATGATGCTGGCATTGCTTTTAAAGGTCATACGGAATACTTAGCAGAGAAAACCCACACTGATCTACCGGTCATGATGTTGGCTGGGGGCGAACTACGTGTAGCGCTTGTCACGACACATCTACCCCTGTCACAAGTCAGTCAGTCGATTACAACAAAACGCCTTAAACAAACGCTGCACGTCATCCATGACGAGCTACAACAACGCTTCAAACTCAAAAACCCGCGCATAGGAATTTGTGGGCTCAACCCACATGCCGGTGAAGGCGGCCATTTAGGCCGAGAAGAAATTGACACCATCATTCCTGTTATAAAACAATTGCAAAAAGAAGGTTTGAATCTAGCAGGCCCACTGCCTGCCGATACTATTTTCACACCACAACATATGCAGCACTATGATGTCATCGTTGCCATGTATCATGACCAGGGCTTGCCAGTATTAAAACATCATGCCTTCGGCAAGGGCGTTAATATTACTTTAGGCTTGCCCATTATCCGCACTTCGGTCGATCACGGTACGGCTTTGGATCTGGCTGGCACAGGCAAAGCCGATAGCAGTAGTCTGCAAGCCGCGCTTGATATGGCCGTCATACTAACTAATTAAATAGGCGGAAACGTGTTCGAACAGCATGTCACTCGTAAGCGTTTTGGCCAACATTTTCTCAAAGACGATGGTGTCATTCATGACATCATCCACGCCATCTCACCACAAAAAAATCAAGCCCTGGTAGAAATTGGCCCTGGTCGTGGCGCCCTCACCCTGCCATTATTAGAGTACGATGTAACGCTGCGTTTAATAGAACTTGATCGCGATTTAGTTGCCTGGTGGCAAGAACAAAAAAAACAGGGTGCAAATATTGAAGTGTATAACTGTGATGTGCTGCGGTTTGATTTTAATGAACTCGGCTCAAAACAAAAACCCATCAAGCTTATCGGTAACCTGCCTTACAATATTTCTACCCCGCTTTTTTTTCACCTTATTGACTTTCATGCCATCATTGTCGACATGTTTTTTATGGTGCAAAAAGAGATTGCACTTAGACTAATCGCGCAGCCTGGAGAAAAATCCTATAACCAGCTTAGTGTTTGGTTGCAACTACACTACCAAGTTGAAAGATTGTTTGATGTGCCACCCGACGCCTTCGAACCACCACCCAAGGTCGACTCATCCATTATTCGCTTACAACCTCACGCAACGCCACCCGTGAATATACAAGACAAAATAAACTTTCATAAATTCATCAAATCCTGTTTTGCTCAGAAACGTAAAACACTGCGTAATAACCTGAAAAAAATCTTGGCTGCAGAACAAATACAAGCAGCAGACATTGACCCTTCCCGTCGCGCTGAAACCTTAACGTTAAAAGAATTTGCAAACCTATACACACAGCTACAAACTACCAAGTAGAATTATCAGTGCAACGTTTTATATTTCCATTTTTATCAACAACATTTATCTGCCTGATATTATCCTCCCTGTTTGCCTGCAGCAGCCCAAAACATCAACCCGTCTCAACAACCCGTGTCACGCCATCACTCAATAATAATGTAGCGATTATGGCTGATGGCTATCTCTTGCCACTAAATATATTCTTGGCTAATAATGCAAAAGCCAGCCTCATCGCACTGCATGGCTTTAATGATTACCGTAATGCCTTTACACCACTATGCACTTATTTGGCTAAGCACAATGTGCATTGTTACGCCTACGACCAACGCGGTTTTGGTGAGACCCAACACAGAGGGCTGTGGCCTTACGAGAACACTCTGCAAAATGACTTGGCGACAATGATAAAACTCATTAAAGACAAACACCCCGACTTACCACTTTATATCATTGGCGAAAGCATGGGTGGCGCCGTCGTCTTAACCACCTTTGCCAAACCCAATACACCACACGTTACTGGAATTAGCCTGCTCGCTCCCGCCGTATGGGCGCGACACACACAGCCTTGGTACCAACGATTGGCACTGTGGCTAACTGTACGCATCGCACCAGGGTGGAAGCCAACCGCAAAAGGATTTGAACGTGTGGTATCCGATAACGACGCCATGTTAAGAGAACTATCGAAAGACCCACTAGTGATTAAGGCCACACGTGTTGATGCCATTTACGGCCTCACTAACCTGATGGATCAAGCGCTTGCCGCCACCAAAGAGGTTTCGGCAAAAGGCATTGTCTTCTATGGTGAAAAAGATGAACTCATCACCAAGCAACCCACCTGTGAAATGTTAGCCAATATT
>CAYUKF010000031.1:8618-12976 GCA_964445215.1 uncultured Thiotrichales bacterium | reverse complement strand
GATGATATCGTAGAGGGTGTGGTAAGAACTCTGGATAAGCCAGCTCAGCCTAATCAAGACTGGGATCCAAAAGCACCCGATCCAGGTTCGAGTAAAGCGTCATGGGGAGTTTATAATATAGGAAATAACAAACCTGTAGAGCTTATGGATTATATTCTATGTTTGGAAAAAGAATTAGCTATAGAAGCAAAAAAAGAATATTTACCACTGCAAGCAGGAGATGTGCCTGACACCTATGCTGACGCATCAAGTCTGATTAACGATGTCGGCTACAAGCCATGTACGTCAGTATCAGCTGGGATAAAGGAGTTCGTTCAGTGGTATCGAAAATATTATTTTTGAAATAGCAACTATTTATGGCCAGCGTGTTTTTTACCTAAAAAGTGAAAAGCAATAATTCTTTGTTTGAAAAAGTGTGTAGCTATTTAGTTGAATTAAATCTCGTCGAGTGGTGCTTGGCCAGTAGGGTATGTTGTCCTGATTGATGATGAGAGAAATTACTTGAGAGTCTAATGTTTGATCGTTTAAACATAAAAAAATTAGTTAAGCTGGGATTTAATCAACTTGGCTTGGATGTTGTGAAAGGGCATAACAGTCCGAGTATGACGTTGCTTGGCCTGCGATCCAGGCCAATAATGACGGTCATTGATGTGGGCGCTAATACTGGCCAATTCGCAAAGAGGGTATCGTGTTTTTTCCCGGAGGCAGTTATTTATTGTTTTGAGCCTTTGCCAGAGCCATTTAATGAGCTATGTAAATGGGCAAAAACACAAAATGAAAGAGTGCTACCGTTTAATTTGGCTATTGGTGGTGAGAACTGTGAGGTTTCAATGTTTCTCCATGAAGACCATACGCCTTCGTCATCGGTGCTAGCCACGACTCAATTGACGGAGCAGTATTATCCTGTCACCAAGGCTAAGAAGAAGATTTCAGTTGCTCAGAAAAAGCTTGACACAGTGTTCGAAGAAAATCAAAAAGCCTTTTCTTCAGAAGTTCTTATTAAGTTAGACGTGCAGGGTTATGAAGATAGGGTAATTGCTGGTGGTGTTAATACTTTCTCCAAGGCAGATGCTTGTATTCTAGAGGTATCTTTGGATACATTGTATAAAGACCAGGCTGGATTCAGAGAACTGCTGATTATGCTTGATGAGCTAGATTATTGTTATGTTGGTAATATGGATCAAGTTTATGCCGAAGACGGCCATTGTATTTTCCTGGATGCTGTATTTCAGAAAAGACGAAATACTCGGTGATTTATGCTTGGTAACATTGTTCGTGGAATAAGAAATTTCATTATGGAAGGTTTGGTTAATTTTTTTGTTGGTTTAAAGCTAATGAAGAAACCTTCGATTAGGCATTGCTCCGATAATGGACTGCTCCCGAGTGTTTTGGTTAAAACGCCTAGTAAAGCAATAAAAAAAATACTTAATCTTCCTGCATTTGAGCATTCCACACAATTAAATCAAGATATATTTTCATTGTTAGTAAATCAATTTCGTCCCGGTTATTTTTTGGAGATCGGTGCTAATGATGGCTTTACGTTATCCAATACCGTTTACCTTGAGCGTTGTTTTGGTTGGAAAGGTATTTTGGTAGAAGCCAATAAAAAATATATGTCGTCGTTGCTGGATAGAAAAAACTCGAAAATATTTAATGTCGCAGTTTCCAACGATAAAGGAGAGGCAGAATTTATAGATGCAGGCTTATATGGGGGATTAAAATCCAGCATGACTAGTGAGCGGAGTTATTATACTAAGGATGCAGCGTGCATCACCGTGAGCTGTATGAGTTTAAAGGAAATTCTCGATTCTGCTGATGCGCCAGACACCATCGACTTTATTTCTATTGATGTTGAAGGAGGAGAGGTGTCAATTGTTGAGCAGTTGGTATCTGTTGATAATCGTTTCAAATGTGGATGTATCGAGCATAATAATCGGAAAAAAGACAAGAATGATATTGTCAATTTATTGAAATCTACGGGTTACAATATAATCTGGGAAGGTCAAACATCGCATGATGTTTTTTTTGTCGATTCTGATTGCCAACTGCCTATCTCTTAATTTTTTTAGCATAAAATAACCTTGCTATGAGTCACCAACGTTTGACTAGGAACGCGCTACTGGCTGTGGCGCAGGTAGTGGTTTCTGGCATAGTGCTTTTAGTAATGTACGGTTACCTAATTCGAGTAATTGGATTAGAGCAATTGGGGATATGGGCAATCGTGTTAGCCACTGCGTCGGTTTCCAAAATTAGTGAACTTGGTTTCACAGGGAGCGCAGTAAAATTTACCGCAAAATATGTCGCGCTTGGTGACAGAGCTAAAGTAGCTGATGTCATGCAGACAACAGTTATTACGGTCGGGGCTGCGTTGATGGTGGTGCTTACGGCAGGTTATCCAGTAATTGCCATACTCATGAAACTGGTAATTCCAGTAGAGCATATTCTATTGGCACTGAATATTCTTCCCTACGTACTTGTATCTTTATGGGTTAGCAGTGTAGCAGGAGTTTTCCTGTCTGGTTTGGATGGATGCCAGCGTATAGATTTGCGTGCAATAGTGGTAATGTTTTCTGCAATTCTATTCCTAATTTTAACTATAATTCTAACGCCAATTTATGGTCTACTTGGCCTCGCGTGGGCACAAATTGCACAGGGTGTTGCGACACTGTTTGCTGCTCGCATCTTGCTTCAAAGGGAAATTCCATCTCTACCGCTATTAGCATTAAAATGGAGAGGAGAACTCTTTCGTGAAATGTTTCAGTATGGAGTGAATTTTCAAGTTATTTCCATAATGATTATTTTATTTGATCCCGTAACGAAGATTCTATTGGCATTATTTGGTGGATTAACTTCTACCGCCTATTATGAAATGGGAAATAGAATGGTAAGCCAGTTTCGGGCTCTTATAGCTTCAGCAAACCAAGTTGTAGTTCCTAAAGTCGCTGCGTTACAGGAAAATAATCCTAAAGAGGTGGAAGGAATCTATTTGTATAGTTATAAGATAGTTTTTTTCTTAGCGCTACCGTTATATCTTGGTATGATTGTGGCCTTGCCACTCATCAGTGAGGTTTGGATAGGACGTTTCGAAGAAGAATTTGTTTGGTACTCGGTGTTACTTGCATTGGGTTATTGGCTAAATACGCTTGTTGGGCCCGCCTATTTTGTTAATCTTGGCACAGGCAGGCTGCGTTGGAACACATGGGCACACATTGTTATTGCCGTTTTAAATCTCACTCTAGGGTATGCATTTGGAATAATTTTTGGTGGTGTTGGTGTTGTATTTGGCTATGTATTGGCATTAACGATTGGAAGTAGTCTAATTATTTTGAGTTATCATCGGGATAATAGCATAGCTTTTGCGACGTTATTTCCACGAGAAAGTTTGTTACTATTTATCGTATGTTGTTTCGGATTATTATTGGGTTTTAGCGCAGTATATCTTATGCAAGATGTCTTTTCTGGCTTTTCAAAGTATTGGTTGGCCCCATTGATGTTTATGATGGTTGTCGTGCTCCCTTGTTGGGTGCATCCAATGCGAGTTAAAATTAGTTCAAAAATATATATTGTACTTAAACCTAAGACATAATAATTCATTCAGTTTAGCTATGAATATGCCAACTGTTGTTTGAATATATATTAGAGGGTATTTATTAAAATTCATGTTTTAAAGCGTTGTTTCGCGAACGTAGTTATTAGTGACGAACCCTTATCGGGCATGAAGGTTGATTTCTGGTGAAACTTGGTAAGAGATGAAAATGTGTTGGATCTATTTATCTAGATACTAATAAGTGTAGGGTAGAATGATGAGAAATATTCTTTTCACATTTTTTATAGTGAAGGTATATATAGATTTTGGAGAATTGGCAGAGCAATATGATGCGGTGATAAAAAATGGTTCTGTTTCTTATTTTGAAACAGATTTAAAAAATAACTACCTATTATAGAGTTGAAAATAGTGCCATGATGATTAAGTTGAAAAAGACCATGAAAATTATTTCCAACCAGCTTGGATTCAAGTTGGTTCGCGCAAATAATTTGACAGAGGAATTTCATTCACTTCGGTACTTGCGTCACAATATGCGTAGGTTGGAGCATCTTGCTAGCTTAAGGTTACCTGTGGCAGGAATGTCGGTTCTGGAGGTAGGGTCAGGTATAGGTGATCATTCGCATTACTATATAGATAGAGGTTGTTCGGTAACGATCACTGAGGCTCGGCGAGAAAATCTGCGATATCTAAGAGCTAGATATCCGCAGAATAACGTGCAGTTTCTTGATATAGAGAAGCCTTCTTTTATAGCAGGCTCTCCGTTCGATATAGTGCATTGCTATGGTCTTTTGTATCACTTAAAAAACCCCGA
>CAYUKF010000031.1:4368-8518 GCA_964445215.1 uncultured Thiotrichales bacterium | reverse complement strand
CGTAAATATTATTAGAAGAACATGTTAATCTTACCGCGCTAGCTTCAAAATAATCAGAGCTTCCCTAAAAAGGGTATAACGATTCAATTTTCTTTGAATTCAAGAATTGTTATCTTTATAAATAATGATTTTTATTATTACGTGACAAAAAATACGTATTGAAATATTTAGTATGATGACTGCTTCTATGTATAAAGTTGTTCGAGAACCATTAGAAGCATGCCTTGGGTTTTGTATCGTTTTTGCTGTTGCGTTGTTGCTAAACGGGAGATTGCTATATTTTATAGTGCTTGATAAGCTCGGAATGGAATCGCAAACTATTTATATGGCGGCATTTTTTCTAACGCTAATAATTTTAGTATTTTTCCTTGCCTTCTTTCAGAAAAAAGGAAGGTTTTCTCTAAATATTGTAGACATAGGTGTATTGTTTCTATACATATACCTAATAGCAAGGTTTCTCCCTAATATTAATGAGGAGACTGGTTATCTTGCTGCTTCTTACTTAATATTTGGTCCAGCAGCATATTTTTTGGGCAGAAGTCTAGATCGGAAATATTATAACTCTTTGCTATGGGTTATAGTGGCAATAGGAGCAGTGGAGATTGTTGCCTCGATCGAGGCACTGGTCAGGTATAATTTTGTTTTCACTCACAGTAGATTTTCTATCGAGGCTTCACATAACCCAATACTGATGGGAAGGACTTTCTCAGTATTGGCGGTTGCATCAATACTATATGTATATTATGAACGAAATAGACCCCAAAATTCTGGGAGTAAAATAAAAATCGGTCTATCGGTGTTGATAGCAATAGCGGCGGTTTTTCTAATGCTATTATCCGCCAGCAAGCAAACATTTATTGGTTTGATATTGGTTTTATTTTTCTTATTTGTAAAATACCCCTTTCGTCACAAAATGAAGTATTTATTCTTGCTTGTAGTGCCAGCAATAGTTATGTATATATTTATTGGTTTCTATGAGGCTTCGAGTTTACATCAGTCTCTCATAAATATTGTTGATAATCCATCTACGAAAGCAAGAATAGATGTTATGTCTACTGCATGGGGTACATTCTCTAATGCCCCAATCTTCGGAATTGGACCTGGTGTAGTTGTTTGGGCGCATAATATTTTTTTGGATACAGCTGCAATACTGGGTATTTTTGGGTTTTTATTAATTCTGTTGATTGTGGCGGTGCCCTTTATAAAGTTACTACGAAAAAAGTATCTCTATCATAGAGGCGTAGATGCTGGGGTTTTATTTATTTGTTCACTATATATTTTGAGTTTGACTTCGGCGATGGTGAGCGGGCAATTGAGAGATAGTGTTGACTTTTTCTTGGCTTCTGGGTTGTTGGTTACAGCGTATAGGAAACATAATTTACCTTCTCGAGAAAAACATGAAAACTATACCTAAATTAACAATCATTACACCTTCTTATAATCAATCTCAGTTCTTGGAGAAAACGATAAAGAGCATACTTGACCAAGGCTACCCTAATCTTGAGTATATTGTGATTGATGGTGGGTCAACAGATGGCAGTGTGGATATTATTAAGAAATACGAGGATCAACTTACCTACTGGGTAAGCGAGCCAGACCTTGGGCAGGCCAATGCGATTAATAAGGGTTTAAGGATGGCTAGTGGTGAATGGGTGGGTTGGCAAAATTCTGATGATGTTTATTATGACAATGCATTTAATATTTTCGCTTCTACTATAGAAAAAGCGCATCATAAATCGATTATTATCGGTAATATTAATCTTATCGATAATAAAGATAATGTGATAAGAGATATTAAATATGTAAAGCCAACCCATCGTTCTATGTTGGCAGAAGGTATGGTGATGGCGAATCAGGCAGCTCTTTGGAAGAGAGAAGTACACCATGACATTGGCTTTCTGGATGAAACGTTGCATTGCTCGTTTGATTACGATTGGTTTTTAAGGCTATTTAAAAATTATGAAGCATCCAATGTGAACCAAATATTGGGCGCTTTCAGGTTACATGACGCCTCAAAAACGAGCGTGAATACACACCAATTTAGCGAAGAGAATCTAAGAATAGTGCAAGGCAATGTGCTGCCGGTGTGGATGAGACGCGTATATCAATTGCGGCGTCTATTGCTATTACTCATTCAAGGGAATTTTCTTTACGTTACTCGCGGGTTATATAAGCGATTTTTTAATACTGTTGATGGTATCAACTAGGTGTGTGGAATCCTTGGCTATATCGGAGGCTTTAGTGACGAAGGAGAGACATTTAGGCGGGCACTGAGCTCGATATCTCATCGTGGGCCAGATGATTCTGGTGTATACAGGGATCGAGACGTTTGGCTAGGGCATAGGCGTTTATCGATTATAGATCTGACCCAGGGCGGTCATCAACCAATGATAGATAGAGAGTCTGGCGCGGTTATTATTTTTAACGGCGAGATTTATAATTACATAGAACTACGAGATCAATTAATCGCTAAAGGGCACGCTATACATACGAGAACTGATACAGAGGTATTGCTTAAATCATTTTTGCAATGGGGCAGTGAATGTCTAAATAAATTGAATGGTATGTGGGCGTTTGCAGTATGGTTGCCGAATAAGAACGAAATATTTTTCGCAAGAGATAGATTTGGAGTAAAACCATTCTATTTTCGTAAAGATGCCAATAATTTTTCATTTTCTTCAGAGCCAAAAGCACTATTATCTTTGTTTAAAGAGTCTCGCAATGTAAATGCTAGTTCTTTATATCAATTTTTGGCTTTAGGCTCACTTTATACTGAAAATGAATCTTTTTATAAAGATATTAGTATTCTTCCGCCAGCACACTGTGGCGAATATGATCTGGAGACTAAAAATATTTCTATTTGGAGATATTGGAATTATCCGACGGAGCAGATAGACCCTAAAAATAATATAGATTCTATAGCAGAGTTCGAGACTATATTTGATAGTTCTGTAAAATTGCGTTTACGAAGTGATGTAAATGTAGGATTTACTTTGTCAGGTGGGCTGGACTCAACTGCCATATTGGCTTCGTCCATGCGGCATTCTCCAACAAAGTATTCGTGTTTTACCTCAGTTTACGATGGTGAGCACCGTGGCGAAACGAAATGGGCAAGTATTGCGGCAGAAAAATACAATATAAAGCCAATTGAAGTATCAGCCCCCAAGAAAGACTGGATTGATACATTAAGGAAAATCGCTTGGCATATGGATGCGCCTGGCTATTCTCCGGCAGTATATCCTGTCTGGTTTATAATGAAAGAGGCGCGTAGTCGCGGTATACCGGTATTACTTGAGGGGCAGGGTGCTGATGAGGAATTGGGAGGATATCCGCAATATGGCGTGTTAGATTTATTAGAAAAGTTTAG
This sequence comes from uncultured Thiotrichales bacterium, assembly GCA_964445215.1. Lineage (GTDB taxonomy): Bacteria > Pseudomonadota > Gammaproteobacteria. The sequence goes on along the minus strand of CAYUKF010000031.1, from coordinate 5,151 downwards.
GCAACTACGTAGTTCTCCTGGTTATAAAAATACCAATGATGTGCGTGAGACTTTTGTCAGTTTGATACGCACATTTACACTGCGGTGGACTTTGCTGTGGTTGATACGCGAAAGTTTTCCTTCATCAATTTATTTTTACCGAAAAAAATATGGCCTGGAGTCTATTATTAAGCCAGAATTTTCTAATGATGTTTTGGCAAAAAATCAGCTTAGTGGGTGGGCGAAACCGCATTTGAAGGCAAAATCGATTAATGCCAGGTTATTGCACGATCACTCCAGAGATATACTCCCTGGATTGCTCCATTATGGAGATGCTATAAGTATGGCTCACGGTATTGAGTCAAGACTACCTTTTATGGACTTTAGGTTGGTGGAATGGATATTTTCTCAGGCTGCAAGCGTAAAAATATCAAAAGGGGAAACAAAATGGGTGCTAAGACAATATTTAAAGAGGGTAGGGCAAGATAAAATAGCAAACCGTACGGATAAGTTAGGTTATCCAACACCAGTAGACCTTTGGTTAGCAGAAAATAACGGTGCCTTGCCTAAAGATATTTTATTAGATGGCTCATCTGCCATACGTGAGTTTTGCGATATCAGGCAGATAGAAAAGCTTATTTGCAAGCATGTTAAAGGAGCGACTGGTTATGCTAATAATGTATACCGGCTCGTAAGTACAGAATTATGGTTACAGGAGTGTATTAGATCAACACGTTAATTTGATAAGGGATTCATAATAATGGGTTATGCGCCAATAGCAATTTTTATATATAACAGGCCAGA
>CAYUKF010000031.1:0-4268 GCA_964445215.1 uncultured Thiotrichales bacterium | reverse complement strand
CTTATTGTCAATCGCAATTTTTTGCGGTATATGAATGTTGCGTTAAAGAATTATTCAGATGAAGAAAGAGTAATGCAGATATCAGGCTATATGTTTCCAATTAATAATATTAAAAAATATAGCACAGCATTTTTTTTGCCTTTCACTACATCATGGGGCTGGGCAACCTGGCGACGTGCATGGGTAAAATTTGACCCATGTATGGAAGATATAGGATCTTTAGAAACCAATAAACAATTAATAAAAAGCTTCAATTTGGACGGGTGCTTTGACTACTATAAGATGTTGCTGAAGCAAAAGAAAGGCACTATTGATTCTTGGGCGATACGTTGGTATTGGAGTGTCTTTAACGATAATGGATTAGTATTGTACCCGCCAGTATCGTTGATTAAAAATATTGGGTTTGATGGTAGCGGTACGCATGGGCATCATTCAGCCAAGAGCTCGTTGGATGCAAATTTTAGTAATTTGAGCGGTGATTTCGAATTACCTGTAGATATATGCGTCAATAGTGAAGCCTATGTATATGTAAAAAAATTTATGTCTAATGTTGATAAGGGCATAATACCTAGGCTCAAAAGATGGTTCAATTTTGTTGTTGAGTCGCTCGGAAAGTTATCTTTTAGATAGATATTTGTGTCTTGTTAATGGTTGTTTCGAAATAAATGATTTATAAATTAAAGCAGTTTCTGGATTTTCTGGCATACCCTATATATCTAATAAATAGGCGTAAGCCCTGGCGGCCTGGATATTTCACTGCAAAGAAGAGGCAAATAACAAAGGCGATTGATCAAAAATTGTTTTTAGAAAACTCAAGCCTGCCAGAAGGTTATGGTTTTCGTATCGATGAGAGAGTTATAGAATATCCATGGGTGTTTTCGCGTTTATCTGAGAAATCAGGGGACATCTTCGATGCTGGGTCTGCACTTAATCATGATTTTCTCATTCGTAGGTTGCCATTAAATACTAAACTTTCTATATGTACTTTGGCACCTGAGAAGCGTTGTTACTGGCGGCGAGGAATTTCATACGTGTTCGATGATTTGCGGGCATCTAAGTTCCGCTCGGGGGTGTTCGATACGATAGTCAGTATCTCCACTATCGAGCACATCGGGCTAGACAATACGATGCTTTATACCGCTGATGGTTCCAAGCGCGAGGATGACCCGGCGGGGTTTCGCGCTGCGGTTCGAGAGTTTCGTCGGCTTTTACGTACGGGAGGCGAGTGTTTTATTTCCGTTCCCTATGGGCAGGCCCAGGTTCGTGGCTGGTTTCAAATTTTTAATGCATCGATGGTTCAGGCAGTCATAGACGAGTTCCAGCCATCAAGTCAGGAAATCGAATATTTTGGTTATTACCCTGATGGATGGCGTTCCGCACATCCTTCTGAGCTTGTCGAAGCAACATTTTATGATGTTCATCAGACAACAGGGTTTGACGCAGATTTTGCTGCGGGTGCGCGCGGTGTTGTTTGCATGCGCCTTGTTGCATGAACTGGGATTACTGGTTACAGCGGTTTTCAGGGCGTGCAACATGTTCCCTAGAGAGAGGAGCCAAACTTTCCTCCACGGCTCGTATCCGCAATGCATTCGGTAAAAGTGACACCATAAAGATTGGTGCTCATTCTCTTGTTCAAGGTGAACTTCTTACTTTTGCACATGACGGACAAATCGAAATTGGCCAATGGTGCTTTATTGGTGAAGGTGCAAGAATATGGTCAGCGAAGAGAATCGACATTGGAGATAGAGTGTTGATTTCCCACAACGTGAATATATTTGATAGTTTAACTCACCCGTTAGGTGCGAGTTCACGCCACGAACAGTTTCGCAAGATCGCAACATCTGGCCATCCTAAGGGTGTTGATCTAGGTGAAAAAGCGATTACTGTATGTTCCGACGTCCTCATAGGTGCCAGCGCCATCATTCTGCGTGGTGTGACACTTGGCAAAGGGTCAATTATTGGTGCAGGGTCAGTAGTAACGTGCGATGTCCCTGCTTACGTTATTGTTGCAGGGAACCCTGCTCGTGTTATTCGTGAGCTTCGTGCTGATGAGCGTTAATCAGTCACCTTCCTCATGGGAAGAAGCGGTTGTTTGGCTGCGCGAGCAACCTGATCAGCTGGAACTAGTTCTCGCCAGCTATTATGATGATCCATTGGTTGCAGCTGCTGATCGTTATTACCGTAGCGACGAATGGAGAGCTGTGAACAAATTCCTTGTTGGCTATACTGGCCGTGCCCTGGATGTGGGCGCTGGGCGAGGAATCGCCAGTTATGCTTTGGCTCGGGAAGGTTTTGAAGTGACCTCGCTTGAGCCAGATTCGAGTAATCTGGTTGGAGCGGGTGCGATTCGTGCATTAGCAGCGGAAACAGGGCTGCCGATACGAGTGGAGGAGAAGTTTTCTGAGCGCTTACCGTTTGCGGATGGCGAGTTCGATGTCGTATTTGCGCGAGCCGCGTTACATCATATGCAAGATCTGAAGGCAGCGTGTCGTGAGATGGCACGCGTTCTCAGGCCGGGTGGACTATGCATTGCTATTCGTGAACATGTGATCTCGCGCAGCGAGGATCTCCCCTTATTTCTTGAAAATCATCCCCTGCATCGCTTATATGGAGGTGAAAACGCGTTTCTGCTGAGTCAATATCGAAGCGCTTTACAGGCAGCTGGATTGCACATAGAGAGGCAGTTAAGCCCATTGAGCAGCCCGATTAATTATTTTCCGCAAACCCGAGAAAGTCTACGGAAGGAGCTAGTCAGTCGTATTGGAGTAGCTGCTAAGTTATTGGGCAAAGCATTTCGTTGGCAGCCACTTTTATCACTTGCTTTAAGAATGGCAACGCTTATTGATCAACGCCCTGGCAGGTTATACTCATTTGTTTGCAGGAAAACGACATGAAATGTAGCAAGGATATACTAGTTAGTCCAATAGCTATGATGGATTGAGGCAATAATGGCAACAGTGTGGATTACCGGTGCACATGGGTTCATCGGCAGACATCTAGCGTATTATTTATCCAGCAACCAGCACCAGGTATTTGGCATTGGGCATGGAGTATGGCCAGCGTTTGATGCGGCTCAGTGGGGCGTTAAAGCGTGGGTAAATGGGGAAATTAACGCGTCTAATCTACAGTCGTTGTGCGCCATTTCAGGGCAGCCAAAGTGGGTTTTTCATCTCGCTGGTGGTTCCTCTGTTGGTGGGTCGTTTGCAAATCCGCTTGAGGATTTTTCCCGTACCGTCGCAACCACGGCGCGACTACTGGATTGGCTGCGAGTCCATGCCCCCGCTTGTCGTATTATCTCAGTGTCTAGTGCCGCAGTTTATGGTTCAGCGCATGATGGCAAAATAGCAGAATCTGCTGCTACGAAACCTTATTCTCCATATGGTCATCATAAAATGATGATGGAGAAATTATGTCATGCTTATGCTGAAAATTTTGGTTTGCAGAGTGTTATTGTCCGTTTATTCTCGGTTTACGGACCCTGGCTAAACAAACAGTTATTGTGGGATCTCTGCTGCAAAATCGCCGATAATACAGGAACTGTTCGGCTTGGTGGAACAGGGAAGGAGCTTCGAGACTGGATTGATGTGCGTGATGTTGTTCGCTTGCTTGAATTTTCAGCGTCCGTTCAGAGCGACCCACCGCTGCTACTCAATGGCGGGACTAGTGTGCCGACCACAGTAAAGCAGATCGCTGATTTTGTTACGGCAGCGTGGCCGACTAAAGCAAAAATTGAATTCTCCGGTGAGGTGAGACCAGGAGACCCGTTTAGTCTCTTGTCTGATAATCGGCGCGCGAAAGACCTGGGATTCTGCTCACAAGTAGATATTGAAACTGGAATACGATCATATGTAGAGTGGTTTAAAAAACATCGAGGGCAAATATCAAACGCATAGCATTTACGCTGATTGGCGGTCGTCAATGGACGGGAGGCTATAATTACTTACTGAATTTAGTCAGCGCGATTAATACCCATGCTGCGGATCGAGTAAGCCCATTACTTTTCATCGGTAACGACGTTGCTGAAGAGGATGTGGCACCATTCCGGGATTTAAGTGCCACAGAGATTGTGCGATCGGCTGTTTTTGATGCCGTACAGAGCCGGCCTCGTTTGACCAAGGCAGTGCTGTTTGGTGTTGATGATGCGGCGGCAAAATGTTTTAGCGCGCATGCGGTCGACATAGTATTCGAAGCGGCGACGTTTTATGGCTGGCGGTTTCCGCTACCAGTAATCGCATGGATTCCAGATTTCCAACATCGACATCTGCCGA
>CAYUKF010000030.1:8673-13262 GCA_964445215.1 uncultured Thiotrichales bacterium | reverse complement strand
AAGGGTGTTTTTGTTGCCTTCCAGTGTGCGGCTATTCCTGACAATATGCTAGAAGGAACCTTGTTTGGTTATGAGAAAGGGGCCTTTACAGGGGCTTACAATGCTTCCCCAGGAAAGTTTGAGCAAGCGCAAGGCGGCACCTTATTGCTTGACGAAATTTCAGAAATGAATTTAGCCTTGCAAGCCAAATTACTAAGAGTCTTGCAAGAACGTGAGGTTGAACGCCTTGGTGGTCACAAACTGATTGAGCTGGATGTTCGTGTCTTAGCAACGACCAATAAAAATCTAGCTGCTGAAGTTAAAAATCACCAATTCCGTGAAGATTTATTTTATCGCTTAAACGTATTTCCACTACAAATTAGTGCCTTACGTGAGCGTAAGGACGACATTATCCCGCTTGCAAAAAGCTTCATTGAACGTATCGCGATTAAACAAGGCAAGCCAATACCTACTTTAAATAAAGCTGCTTGTGTACATTTACTCAATCACCCGTGGCCTGGCAATGTGCGTGAATTAGATAATGTGATTCAACGTGCAATGATTTTACAGCTCGGCGATGAAATTGAAGAAGACGATTTACAACTGACTACATTTAATGGTTTTGAAACCAGCATTATGAGCGTCGAGCAGACGCATATTGATGCAGACAACTTGGCGCAAGACATGCTGGGTCATGAGCATAACCTTATTCTTGATGCCTTAAGAAAGGGTAACCGCAAGCAAGCGGCTGAAAAGCTTGGCATTAGCCAGCGTACGCTACGCTACAAATTAGCAAAAATGCGTGATTCTGGAATCGAAGTGCCGCGACGTGCAGCATTGGTTTAATGATCTATGGCAAGGGATGTACCCCAAGAGCCTGCCCCCCGTGTCAAGCACGGGGCAGGCTCCGCGAAAGCGTGGGGGCGCAATGATAAAAATAATCCGTATCGAGGTGTGTAATGAACAGTATTGAAGTGAACCAATTATTAGATCAAATGCGTGCAATGACTGCGCAGGCTCAAGGCATTCCCGTTGAGGCGGGTGCCGTTAATGGTGCGACAAGTTTTTCTTCAATGTTTACCAATGCTATTAACACGGTGAATGACATACAGCAACAATCAGGTGCGTTAGTAAAGGGTTTTGAACAGGGAAATCCAGATATTGCACTAACTGATGTGATGGTTGCATCACAAAAAGCATCGATTGCATTCGAGGCGACAGTGCAAGTAAGAAATCGTTTGGTAGAGGCGTATCAGGCTGTTATGAGAATGCCGATATAACCTATAAAATAAGATGACGAGATAATATAAATGGCATTAGTTAATACTGGAAACATAGCATTACAGTCGCAAGGTTTTAATGGCTTACCTTTTTTACGCCAAATTGGTCTTATGGTTGGTTTGGCAGCGAGTGTAGCGATTGGCGTCTGGATTGTTATGTGGGCACAAGAGCCAAGTTATCGTGTACTTTATGGTAGCTTGAGTGAAACTGACACAGCGGCAGTATCAGCAGAGCTAGCGAAATCAAATATTCCCTATAAAGTCTCTGACGCCAATGGTTCGATCATGGTGCCAGCAGCTGATGTGCATAATTCTAGACTCAAGCTCGCTGCCGCAGGCCTACCGAATAGCAGCCATTCAGGCTATGAAATTCTTGACAAAGAACAAGGTTTTGGTACCAGCCAGTTTATGGAGAGCGCACGCTATCAGCGAGCGATAGAAGGTGAGTTGGCACGTACCATTGGTGCGATGACTAATGTGCAAACTGCACGTGTGCATTTGGCTGTGCCGAAACAATCGGCCTTCTTGCGTAATCGAAAAGAAAGCAGCGCATCGGTATTTGTTCATCTTCATCCAGGCAAACGCATTCAAGGTGGTCAGGCCAGTGCTATTGCGCATCTGGTATCTGCCAGCGTGCCCAATCTTAATATCGATAATGTGACCGTGGTTGATCAACGCGGTAGGTTGTTAACTAGCAGTGGTGGCGATCAAGACACTCAATTGAGTTCAACACAGTTTGATTATCAACGTAAAGTTGAAAATCACTATATGAAACGTATTGAGGATATTTTAACGCCGATTCTTGGTTTGGGCTCTGTTAAGGCGCAAGTTGTTGCTAGTCTTGATTTTACCCATAGAGAAGAAACCGCAGAAACCTATAACCCTGAAGGCGCAGCAATTCGCAGCGAAGTGGTGAGCGAAGATGAAGTGCGTGATGGTAGTAATGAAGTGGGTGGGGTGCCTGGTGCTTTATCTAATCAACCGCCGGTTGCGCCAGTTGGTGCTGATGAAGGGTCAAGCAGACTAAATTCAAGTCGTCGTTCAACACGTAACTTTGAGCTTGATCGCACTATCAGCCGTACACGACAGGCGAGTGGTACGGTACAAAAACTTTCTGCCGCCGTAGTATTGAATGATCATCAAACGATAGGTGAAGATGGTGAGATTATTCGTACGCCACTGACCGAGGACGAGATTCTGCGTTTTACTACCTTGGTTGAAGAAGCCATTGGTTTTGACGAAGAACGTGGCGATAAAGTGAGTATTATTAATGCATCGTTTTCTGTGCCTGAAGCCATCGTTGAGCTTGCAGCGCCACCCATTTGGCAACAGGCATGGTTTGCCAGCACCTTAAAACAAGTTGCTGCAGGGTTTGGTGTACTGATTTTGATCTTTGGCGTACTCAAACCAATTTTGAAAGACCTAGTGAATAAGGCGAAGACAACGACGATTGCATTGGCTGATCAGTCTGGATCTGCTGTTGCGTTAGATGAGAACGGTGAGCCTATCGCAATGGATCAAGCCGCTTTTGCTGCGCAGGGGGCGGCAATCGCAGGGCCGAATGGGGCAGTGCCAATGTTGTCAACAGGTAATGCTTCCTACGATGCGCATTTACAACAAGCAAGAGCGATGGTTGGCGATGATCCTAAGGTTGTTGCCCAAGTAGTTAGAAATTGGGTAACTACAGATGGCAAGTAATAAAGAGCAAAGCGTTAATTTAAATTTGGGGACAAATAAAGCAGCAGTATTGCTACTGACTCTCGGTGAGAATGATGCCGCAGAGATCCTTAAGCATATGGGTCCGAAAGAAGTGCAAAAAGTGGGTGGTGCCATGGCATCGCTGGCGAACATCTCCAAAGAACAGGTTGATACGGTACTTGAAGAGTTCATCACTATTGTTGGTTCGCAAACTTCATTAGGTGTTGGCTCTGACGATTATATTCGCAAAACAATGATCAGTGCGCTGGGTGAAGATAAGGCTGGCGCCTTGATGGATCGTATTTTATTAGGTGGATCAGCCAGTGGGCTCGAGCAATTAAAGTGGCTCGATTCACGTGGTATTGCTGAAATGATTCGACTTGAGCATCCACAAATTATTGCAATTGTATTGTCTTATCTTGAATCAGATCAAGCAGCAGCAGTGTTACAAATGTTACCTGAAAATACGCGCTCTGACCTTATTCTTCGTGTGGCAACACTTGATACTGTTCATCCATCGGCGATACATGAACTAAATGTCATTATGGAGAAACAGTTTGCTGGTGGTAGTAATATGCAATCGGCAGGTTTTGGTGGGTTAAAAGTTGCGGCAAATATTCTTAACTTCCTGGATGGTTCTATGGAAGAAAAAATCATGGCCAATGTTAAACACACGGACGAGGATATGGCGACTCAAATTGAAGACTTAATGTTTGTCTTCGACAATATCAAAGATATTGATGATCGAGGTATGCAGTCTTTGATGCGAGAAGTGTCTAGTGATGCATTGGTTCTCGCATTAAAGGGTGCCGATGCGCAGCTGAAAGAGCAGTTTATTGGCAATATGTCAAAACGTGCGGCAGAAATGTTGGTCGAAGATATTGAAACACGTGGCCCAGTCAAGCTTAGTGAGGTCGAGTCTGCGCAGAAAGAAATTCTTGCTATTGTACGTCGCATGTCTGAAGCAGGCGAAATTATTCTAGGTGGTGGCGGGGGCGAGGAGTATGTCTAACGTCGCCAATGAAGATACCGTTGATTGTCAGCCGTGGGCATTTCCTCAAGTAAGCCAAACACCTAGTCTCAGCGTAAACGCTGGCACTAGTGATCGGCGTTCAGGCCAGCGTTCAGATAGGCGTCAAGAACAAGATGCGTATAAAGCAGGTTTTGCACGTGGGCTTGCAGATGGTATGGCCTCATCGCAATCTGAGCTTAATCAACGGCTGACATGTCTGGATCAGGCATTGTCATTTTTATCGACACCCATGGAAGCGATTGATGAACACGTTGAACAAGAATTAGCAAGCCTTGCTATTGAGGTTGCGCGGCAAATTATTCGACGTGAAATTAAAATGGATTCAGGTCATGTTGTCGCCGTGGTGCGAGAGGCAATTTCCAGCTTGCCGATAACAACAGAATCAAGGCGTATCCATCTTAATCCCATAGATGTTTCATGTGTTAAGGAAGCGCTGTTACTTAGCGAAGCTGATCATAGCTGTAGCCTTATTGAAGACCCAGTAATTTCAAGTGGTGGTTGCCGTATCGTATCAGGGGCATCACAGATTGATGCCACAATAGAAAAACAGGTGGCGACCATCTCTGCGCGTATTTTTGGTGGAGAGCGTGATGCAGACA